>NZ_JBEXUD010000030.1:69820-145213 GCF_040614215.1 Dactylosporangium sp. NPDC006015 | reverse complement strand
CCTCGGACACGACAACAAAGCCATGTCACGGGGTCAATCAATTGGCACTGGCTTAACAAGCACCCTGTTGAGTTCTCAAACAACCAACACACACCGCTGAAGCTCGCTCAGTTGAGCTTGCCTCATCCGGGGCAACTTCTCTACTTTACCAGGTCGCTCGCCGTTGTCAAGTCCGCATTTCCGGGCTATTCAACTTCAAGCGGCTTCCCGAGCATAACAAGGACACCGTTTCCGGTGATCTTGTTTCGGGAGATCCAGTAGGACCGGCCGGCACTGGAGCATGTCGCTCGCTTGCCCGCCCGGCTCCCTGCCGGCTTTGTTACTTTACCAGCTCGTTCCTGCCTGTCAAGTTCGCGTTATCCGCTTGTCGACCTTCTGGAACGTTTCCCGCACACGCCAGCCACACCGTTTCCGGTGTGGAGACCTGCTCGGGATTCCGACTGGACCGGCCGGCTCGAGCCTCTCGGCTTTCACCCGCCCGGCTCCCTGCCGGCTGGATCAACTTACCTGGCCGGCTTCGCGATCGCAAATCCGGCTTACACCGGTTGAAACCGCACCACCCAGGAAGAAGTCCGGCGAACCGGTCGTTTCCGACCAGTCCCTCGGACCTGGAGAACCGTACGGGGAACGGCGAACCCGCGTCAAATCGGGGAGGATGACGGCATGACGCCGAGCCCCCACGCGGACGCACTGCTGGACATGCTCTTCCCGCTGTGGCAGTTCGTCATCGGGATCGCCGTGGCGTTGTTCGTGGTCGTGGCCACCTATCGGCTGGCGATGCGCGGGCCTTCACGGATGCGGGCCGCGATGCTCGTCACGGGCGCGGCGATCGTCGGGATCACCGTCGTCGGCATCCTGAGCAACCGCCACGCCTGACCCGGCGGCAACCGCCGGGCCGGCGCGGGGAGGGTCAGAGCCGGCGGTTGGCCAGGCTCGGCAACGTGGCGCGGATCTCCGCGAGCCGTGCGAAGTCGAGATCGGCGAACGTGACGCCCACGACATCGGGCGCCAGGGCGACGACCGTCCCCCAGGGGTCGATCACCATGCTGCGCCCGAAGCAGGTGCGGTCGGGGTCGTGGTTGCCGACCTGCCCGGCGGCCAGCACATAGCACTGGTTCTCGATCGCGCGGGCACGCAGCAGCGGCTCCCAGTGGTCGCGGCCCGTGTGGAGCATGAACGCCGCCGGCACCACGAGCACCGTCGCGCCATCGATCGCCAGCTGCCGGTACAACTCGGGGAAACGAAGGTCGTAGCAGATCGACAGGCCGAGAACGGTCTCGTCGACGTCGAGCAGCGTGGTCTGCGTGCCGGGCGCCACCGTCGCGGACTCGTGATAGGAGACGCGACCGGGGATCTCGACGTCGTAGAGGTGGATCTTCCGGTAGGTGCCGGCGAGTCCGCCCTGGCGGTCGAAGACGAGCGTGGTGTTGTACGTGTGCTCGGGGTCGGGCCCGACCTCGTGGAAGGAGCCGGCGTGCACCCACATCCCGAGCTCGCGCGCGGCGTCGGCGAAGAAGGCCGCGAACTCCCCGTCGATCGCCTCCGGCTTCGGCGCCCCGTCGGCGCGGCCGAGGTAGTCCACGTACTCCGGAAGCACCGCCAGATCCGCACCGCCCGCGGCGGCACGCTCCAGCAGGGTCCTGGCCACCCTCAGGTTGTCGGCCCGGTCGTCACGGGCGTTCAGTTGACACACCGCTACGCGCATACCCTCAGCCTATCGATCAGGCGGCGGTCAGGACGAGAGCAGCGGCGGCCAGACCGAGCCCGGTGATCTGCAGCGGCCGCATCCGCTCCCGGTCGACGGCCATCGCGAGGAAGACCGTGCTCACCGGGTACAGCGACGCGATCGGCGCGGTGATGCTCAGCATGCCCCCGCGGACGGCCACGAGGTAGAACGCGTTGGCGGTCACGTCGAACGCGCCGGCGGTGCTCGCGAGCGCCACCGACGTCCGGTCCATCCGCAGTGGCACGCGCATGACGCGCATCGCCACGAGGAGCCCGGCGACCCCGGCGACACGGCCCGACAGCAGCGGCCACATCCCGGACGCGTGCGACGTCTGGGCGATGAGCGTGAAGTACCCACCGAACAGCAGCCCGGCGCCGAGCGCGGCGACGATCGTCCCCCGCGGGACGGTGACGCCGCCGGTCGGGCCGGCGCTGACGAGCGTGATGGCGACGACGGCGAGCACCGCGCCGCACAGGGCGAGCGCCGACGGGCGCCGGTCCAGGACGAGGCCGAGCAGCAGCGGCACCGCGGCCGTCGTCGTGGCGGTCAGCGGCGCGACGACCGACATGGCGCCGCCGGCGAGACCGCGGTAGAAGACGACGAGACCCGCGACGCCGACGACGCCGGCCGCGGCGCCCCACGTGAGGTCGGCGGCGGCCGGCAGGCCCGGGCGGGTGACGATCAGCCAGCCGACGACCAGTGGGATGCCGGCCAGCTCGGCCACGAGCGCGATGCCGAACGAGTCGGTGCGCTGACTCGCCTTGCCGCCGGCGAAGTCACCCGCACCCCAGACGAGCGCGGACACGGCGGCGAAGACGAGTGACAACACGCCGAGAACGCTATTGGTTGTTATCGTGCACCGCCACCGCGTTTTCCGTCGCGTTGCTGGCAGTGTGATCCGTATTCCGTTGCTCAGGTCGTACACATGCCGCAAACGCCACAAAGAGAAGCGCCGCCCACCCGTGGGGGTGGACGGCGCCGCGTCTCGTGCGGCTAGGCCGACTTCTCCTCGCGGTCCGCGCGGCGGCGGCCGGCCCGGTGGGCGGCGAGGTCGCGGGGAACGATGGTCGGGATGACCTTCTCGAGGACGACCTCGCGGGTGATCAGCACGCGGGCGATGTTGGGGTTGCTGGGCACCTCGTACATCACGCTGAGGAGCACTTCCTCCATGATCGCGCGGAGGCCGCGGGCGCCGGTGCCTCGGAGGATCGCCTGGTCGGCGATCGACTCGAGGGCCTCGGCGTTGAACTCCAGCTCGACGCCGTCGAGCTCGAACAGGCGCTGGTACTGCCGGACGAGCGCGTTGCGCGGCTCGGTGAGGATCTTGACCAGTGCGTCGCGGTCGAGGCTCTTGACGCTGGTGATCACGGGAAGGCGGCCGATGAACTCGGGGATGAGCCCGAACTTCAGCATGTCCTCCGGCATCACGTCGCCGAAGCTGTCGTCGAGCGTGCGGTCGGTGATCGAGCGCAGGTTGGCGCCGAAGCCGGTGCCACCCTTGCCGACGCGCGCCTGGACGATCCGGTCGAGCCCCGCGAACGCGCCACCGCAGATGAACAGCACGTTGGACGTGTCGATCTGGATGAACTCCTGGTGCGGGTGCTTGCGGCCGCCCTGCGGCGGCACGTTGGCGACCGTGCCCTCGATGATCTTCAGCAGCGCCTGCTGCACGCCCTCGCCGGACACGTCCCTGGTGATGCTGGGGTTCTCCGACTTGCGGGCGATCTTGTCGACCTCGTCGATGTAGACGATGCCGGTCTCGGCGCGGCGGATGTCGTAGTCCGCGGCCTGGATCAGCTTCAGCAGGATGTTCTCGACGTCCTCGCCGACATAGCCGGCCTCGGTGAGCGCCGTGGCGTCCGCGATCGCGAACGGCACGTTGAGCATCCGGGCCAGGGTCTGCGCCAGGTGGGTCTTGCCGCAGCCTGTGGGGCCGATCAGCAGGATGTTGGACTTCGCGAGCTCGACGCCGTCGCTGGAGTTGCCGCCGGACTCGGCCTGGACCCGCTTGTAGTGGTTGTAGACCGCCACCGCGAGGGCCTTCTTGGCCTGGTCCTGCCCGACCACGTACTGGTCGAGGAAGGCGCAGATCTCCATCGGCTTGGGCAGCTCGTCGAACTTGACGTCACCCGACTCGGCGAGCTCTTCCTCGATGATCTCGTTGCAGAGGTCGATGCACTCGTCGCAGATGTAGACGCCCGGTCCTGCGATCAGCTTCTTCACCTGCTTCTGCGACTTGCCGCAGAAGGAACATTTCAGTAGGTCGCCGCCGTCGCCGATCCGTGCCACCTACGATCTCCCTGCATTCGGCCGGACTGACTGCCCGGATCGCGTCGCGCCTGTGCTTCGCGCTTTGCGCGCTTTGCGCTTTTGTTCAGCTCACGTGCGCGGCTTGCTGCCGGTCGCCGCTTGCGTCTTGCGTCGTGCGTGTTGCTTCGTGCTGCCTCGACGTTACCTGGTGGTCGGCCGTATTCCGACCCCCTGAGCGGTGGTGTCTTTCCGGATGGCCACATCGGCCCGCCAGACCGTGAGGTGAGGCGGGCCGACCGTGAACCTTGTGGGCTACGCCCCGGAAGCGACCAGCGCCGACTTCTTGCGGCTGACCAGGATGTTGTCGACCAGACCATACTCCTTGGCCTCGTCGGCCGTCAGGATCTTGTCGCGGTCGATGTCCTTGCGGACCTTGTCGATCGGCTGCCCGGTGTGCCGGGACACCATCTCCTCGAGGTTCGTGCGCATCCGCATGATCTCGCGGGCCTGGATCTCGATGTCGGACCCCTGCCCGTAGCCGCCCTCGGTGGCCGGCTGGTGGATGATGATCCGCGAGTTGGGCAGGGCCAGCCGCTTGCCGGGCGTGCCGGCCGAGAGCAGGACCGCTGCGGCGCTCGCCGCCTGGCCGAGGCAGACCGTCTGGATGTCGGGCCGCACGTACAGCATCGTGTCGTAGATCGCCGTCATGGCCGTGAACGAGCCACCGGGCGAGTTGATGTACATGATGATGTCGCGGTCCGGCTCGTTGCTCTCCAGCGTCAGCAGCTGCGCCATCACGTCGTTGGCCGACGCGTCGTCGATCTGCACGCCGAGGAAGATGATCCGGTCCTCGAACAGCTTGTTGTACGGGTTGGTCTCCTTGATCCCGTACGACGTGCGCTCCACGTAGGACGGGAGGATGTAACGGTTGTGCACCTCGCGCATCGCCGGGGGCAGGCTCAGATCGGTCATCGCTTCGCTCCTCAAGCCAGGGTTCCGGCGCCTTCCGGAGCCTGCTGGGCCCCGGTGATCACCTTGTCGATGAAGCCGTAGTCGCGCGCCTCTTCGGCGGTGAACCAGCGGTCGCGGTCGGAGTCGGATTCGATCTGGTCCAGGCTCTGCCCCGTGTGGAACGACACCCGCTCCTGGAACATCCGCTTGGTGTAGAGCATCTGCTCGGCCTGGATGGCGATGTCCGAGGCCGTGCCGCCGATGCCACCCGAGGGCTGGTGCATCATGATCCGCGCGTGCGGCAGCGCCATGCGCTTGCCCGGCGCGCCGGCGCACAGCAGCAGCTGGCCCATCGACGCCGCCATGCCCATCGCGACCGTCGCCACGTCGTTGGTGACGAACTGCATGATGTCGTAGATCGCCATGCCCGAGTAGACGGAGCCACCGGGCGAGTTGATGTAGAGCCAGATGTCGCGCTCCTCGTCCTCAGCGGCGAGCAGGAGCATCTGGGCACAGATCCGGTTGGCGACCTGGTCGTTGACCTCGCTACCAAGGAAGATGATGCGCTCCTTGAGCAGCCGGTTGAACACCGAGTCGTCGAGCGTCAGGCTCGAGTCCGCGCCCCGACCGCGCCCCGAGGGCGCGGGACTGACTGGCGACGCTGGAATATGCAGGTCGGTCATGGCAGCCCTTCGCAAGAGTCTTGTACTTGCCGACCCTAACCGGTGTTGGGAGCGGGAGCTTCCCATGCTCACCGCATTTCGCTATGAGCGCACCGTGGTCGGCCGGGCCCGTTGTGCGTGCTTTGCCGCGTTGCGTGCCTCCACGCTGCGGCTCGGGCCCGGCCGGCTCCCAGATCAGTGGTTGTGACCCTCGTGGTCACCGTGGTCGTGGCCCTCGTGCTCGTCCACCGGGCCGCGCAGGTCGTCCAGCGACAGGGCGGTGCCCTCCGAGTCGACGATCTTCACCCGCTCGAGCACCACACCAAGCGCCTTGCCCCGCCGCACGTCGCCGAAGACCGCACCGGCGACGCCGGCCTGGACCAGCTGGTCGTAGTACTGCTGCGGGCCGACCCCGGCACGCTGCGCCCGGTGCACGATCTCGTGCCCGAACTCGTCGTCGCTCACCTGGATGCTCTCGGCGTCGGCCAGGGTGTCGAGCACCAGCTGCACCTTCACGCCCTCGACGGCCGCCTCGTTGAGCTCGGCGTCCATCTCTTCCTCGGTCTTGCCCTCGGTCGACAGGTAGTCCTCGAACGACGCACCGATGCGCTGGAGCTGGTCGTTCATCGACTCCTTGCGCGACTCCACCTCGTCCTTCACCACGCCCTCCGGCGCGGGGACCTCGGTGGCCTCGATGACGGCCTTCAGGGCCAGGTCACGAGCCGAGTAGAGCTGCTCCATCCGCTTCACCCGGGTCAGCCGGGTGCGCAGGTCGTCCTTGAGCTCGTCGAGCGTGTCGAACTCGCTCGCCAGCTGCGCGAACTCGTCGTCGACCGGCGGCAGCTGCTTGTCCTTGACCGACTTCACGGTCACCGACACCTCGGCGTCGCGCCCCTCGAAGTCGCCACCGACCAGCTGCGTGGTGAACGTCGTCGACTCACCCGCCGACATCCCCGCCAGCACGTCGTCGAGCCCCGGCACCAGCTGACCGCTGCCCACCTCGTGGGAGATGTTGGTGGCGCTGCCGCCCGGCACCTCCTCGCCGTCGACCGTCGCGACCAGGTCGATCTGCACGAAGTCGCCGACCAGCGCCGCCCGCTCCACCGTCTTCAGCGTCGCGAACCGGTCCCGCAGCCCCTTGAGCTGCTCGTCGACGTCCTCCTCGCTCACCACGAGCGCGTCGACCGTCACCTGGATCTCCGACAGGTCCGGCAGCGTGATCTCGGGCCGCACGTCCACCTCGGCGGTGAACTTCAACGGCTGCCCGTCCGCGAACTCGGTGATCTCCACCTCGGGCCGGCCCAGCGTCTTCACCTCGTGCTCACGCACCGCGGCCAGGATCTGCGTCGGGATGACCTCCTGCACCGCCTCGTTGAGCACGGCACCTCGCCCGACCCGCTGGTCGATGACGGCGGTCGGCACCTTGCCGCGGCGGAACCCGGGAATCACGACCTGCGAGCCGATCTCCCGGTAGGCCTTCTTCAAGCTGGGCTCCAGCTCGGCGAACGGCACCTCGATTTCGAGCCGCACGCGCGTCGGGCTCAGGGTCTCGACGGTGCTCTTCACAGAACTTCTCCTCATGGGTCGCGGTCAGCCGCTCCAACGGCTGGGGTGGACTGGCGGCTGCCTGGTATGTCCCGGTCGGGGTGGCGGGATTTGAACCCACGGCCCCTCGCTCCCAAAGCGAGTGCGCTACCAAACTGCGCTACACCCCGGTGCTGTGCGTCGGCAAGTGTATGCGTTGGGTCTGACAGTCCGCCGCTCGGTATGGCGGTGTCGCACTGCATGGACCCGCCATATGCCCTCCGGCGGAGGATTCGGTACGCTGGGAGGCGCACCCGGCAGCGCTGGGAGCACGCGGGCGTAGCTCAATGGCAGAGCTTCAGTCTTCCAAACTGACGGTGTGAGTTCGATTCTCATCGCCCGCTCTTAGCTCTTCAAGCAGGTCACAGGCTCCATCGTCCCACTGCCGCGACCTGCGCCTCTCACCCTTGGGCCGTTAGCTTCTCGCCCGCGCCCTGCTGATCCTCCGCACTCATCGCCCGCGGCGATCTCACGCGGCCCTGGTCGCTCGCGCGTGCCGGCGCTCCGGATCCCTGGTGCGCCGGCATCCGGGTTCCTCGTGCCTGTCAGGTCATCGACAGATCACCCCGTGCTGAGAAAGTCAGACGGAGACGGGGCGGGCGTTCAGGAGGGCGGTGTGGTCGCGGGCGGCGGCGTCGAGGAGGGCCTGCCAGGCGTCGGCGCCGATGGGGAGACGGGTGGGGCGGGCGTCGGAGGCGATCAGGCGCAGGACCTCGGTGGCGAAGAGGGACGGCGGGTTGGCCATCGGGAGGTCCTTCATGGCGCGGGTGCCGGCGAGCATGGGGGCAGTGACCGCGCGGTACGTGTCGAGGTGGTCCGACTCGGTCAGCGTGGCGCCCCACTCGGTGGCGAAGCAGCCCGGCTCGACGGCGACGACGTGGACGCCGGTGCCGGTGAGCTCCTGGGCGAGGGTCTCGACCATGCCTTCGAGGGCGTACTTGGCGGCGGCGTAGGCGCCCAGGCCCGGGTACGCGAGGCGGCCCGCGGTCGAGGAGACCATGACGACGTCGCCGTGGCCCTGGGCGCGCATGAGGGGCAGGACGAGGCGGGTCAGGCGCCAGGGGGCGAAGAGGTTGGTGGCGAACTGGGCCTCCAGCTCGGCGTCGGTGACCTCCTCGACGGCGCCGAAGTGGCCGTAGCCGGCGTTGTTGACCAGGACGTCGATGCCACCGAAGCGGGCGACGGCGGCGTGGATCGCGTTGTGGCAGTCGTCGGGGTCACGCACGTCGAGCGCGCAGGTGGCGAGCGTGCGGGGGTAGGCCTCCCGGAGGTCCTCGAGCGTCGACGGCCGGCGGGCGGTGGCGAGGACCTGCTGTCCTGAGGCGGCGACGGCCTCCGCGAGGGCGCGGCCCAGGCCGGTGGAGCATCCGGTGATCAGCCAGCGGCGAGTCATGCCCGACATCGTGACGCTGAGTACGCGGCACAGGACAGAGCGAGAACGTGAATGATCGTCATTCATCACCGGAAATCCGTCGTTCGTGAATGCGAACGCGGCGGGGCGGGGCGTCGTACAGTTGCGGAATGCGCTCGCTCGCCGAGCTGATCTCCGAGGACCGGTCGGCGTGGGCCGAGGTCGAGGCGGCGGTCAGCGGGTCACCGTTCGCGGTGGAGATCCTGCCGACCGATCCCGACAGGGCGGCATCCTGCCTGGAGCGGCTCCAGGTCACCACCAAGTCGTGGCTCGGGTCGCTGGTGTACCTGTCCGGCGGGCTGGTCATCGACGACGGCTGGCTGCGGATCCTCGGCTCCGGACACCCCGAGCGGCGGCTGCCGGACATCCACACGGTCAACGCCGGGTTCGAGGGTGCGGGGCTGGTCGTCGCGCAGGACGTGATGGGCGGCGAGTTCGTGTGGCGGCAGGGTGACGGTCCGTCACCGTCGATCCACTACTTCGCGCCCGACACGCTCGGCTGGGAGGACCTCGGCCTCGGGTACACCGACTGGCTGTACGCGATGCTCGGCGGCGCGATCGACCAGTTCTACCTGAGCTGGCGCTGGCCGGGCTGGCAGGACGAGGTGGCCGCGGTGCCGTTCGACGCCGGGATCCACACGCTGCCGCCGCTGTTCGCCGCGGAGGGCAAGGACGTGGCCGAGGTGAGCCGCCGGCCGGTCCCGATGACCCAGCTGGTGAGCGTCCTGCACGACTTCGCCGACCAGCTCGGCGCGTAGGTGGAGCTGCACCATCGCGACCAGGGCCCGCGGGACGCCCCTGCGGTGGTCCTGCTGCACGGCGGGGGCAGCCGCGGCGCGACCTGGGACCTGTTCACGCCGGCGCTGCTGGAGGCCGGGCACCGGGTGGTCGTGCCGGACCTGAGAGGTCATGGAAGCAGTCCGCGCTCCCGCCGGTACACGCTGAACTCCCACCGCGACGACGTGCTCGCGCTGCTCGACCGGCTCGGTCTGGACCGGGTGACGCTCGTCGGGCATTCGCTGGGCGGGTTCGCCGCGTCGCTGGTCGCGCAGGAGTGGCCGGACCGGGTCACGCGGTTGGTCCTCGAGGATCCGCCGGCGCCGCCGCGCGTCTCCGAGGGCCGGTTGTCGCTGGGCCGCCTGTTGCTGCTGTCGATCGGGACCGCCGACCCGCGCCGCCGGTACGACCGGCTGGCCCTGACCTCCGCGATCGCGCAGCTCAGGCAGGCGCAACCGCAGTGGTGGGACGCGCTGCCGGCGATCGCGGCGCCGACCCTGCTGCTGTCCGGCGGGCCCGCGAGCCACATCGCGCCGGCGCGGCTGGCCGAGGTCGCGGCGCTCATCCCGCGCTGCGAGCTGGTCACCCTCCCGGTCGGGCACCGCATCCACAGCACCGCCCCGGACCGGTTTCGCGAGACGGTCATGAAGTTTCTCGGCGATGCTGTCCGGGACGGCGCGCCCGCTCCGACGTCCCCGGCGTCACCGGTGGACGGTGCCGTTCGAGAGGAGTGACCGTGAAGTACATGATCCTGACGTACGCGTCGCAGCGGGACTACGACGAGATGGCCGGCAAGCCCGGCGACGCCCCGGTCTGGACCGCCGAGGACTTCGCCGCGATGGGCGAGTTCATGACGAAGTTCAACCAGGAGCTCGAGGCGGCCGGCGAGCTGGTCGAGACCCGAGCCCTGGGCGCCCCGGTGCACACCCGCCGCATCGGCGGGACGCCGCCGCTGGTCACCGACGGGCCGTACGCGGAGACGCAGGAGGTCCTCGCCGGGTACTGGATCGTCGACGTCGACAGCTTCGACCGGGCCACCGAGATCGCCTCCCGGCTCGGCCAGTGCCCCGCGCCGCCCGCGGCCGCCGCGACGGCCTACGCCGACGTGCGGCCGATCATCGAATCCGGCGATGAGATCGGTCTCTGAGGACGCATCAGGGGACCTGCTGCGTTCACTCGCGCCGCAGGTCCTCGGCGCGCTCGTGCGCCGGTACGGGCACTTCGACCACGCCGAGGACGCCGTGCAGGAGGCGCTCATCGCGGCCGCGGCGCAGTGGCCCACCGGCGGCGTCCCCGAGTCCCCGCGCGGCTGGCTGATCACCGTCGCGTCGCGGCGGCTGACGGACCTGCTGCGCAGCGAGCAGGCACGGCTGCGCCGCGAGGCGGAGTGGGTGCCCCCGCCGCCGTCGGGCGCGGCGCACGACGACAGCCTGATCCTCCTGGCGATGTGCTGCCACCCGTCGCTGACCCCGCCCGACCAGATCGCCCTGACGCTGCGGGCCGTCGGCGGCCTCACCACCGTCGAGGTGGCGCGGGCGTTCCTGGTGCCGGAGGCGACGATGGCCCGCCGCATCAGCCGCGCCAAGCAACGGATCAAGGCCAGCGGCGTGCCGTTCGCGCTGCCGTCCGGCTTCTCCGGCGCCGTGCTGCACGTGCTCTACCTCATGTTCAACGAGGGCTACGCCGCCACGACCGGCCACGACCTGCACCGGCCCGATCTGGCCGCCGAGGCGATCCGGCTGGCACGGCTCGTGCACCGGCTGATGCCCACCGACAGCGAGGTCGCCGGGCTGCTGGCGCTGATGCTGCTCACCGACGCGCGGCGGCCCGCCCGCACCGCGCCCGACGGCACCCCCGTCCCCATGGACACGCAGGACCGCACCCTCTGGGACGCGGCGCTGATCGCGGAAGGTGTCGCCCTCGTCACGGCGGCGCTGCCCCGCGGCCCGGTCGGCCCGTATCAGCTGCAGGCGGCGATCGCGGCCCTGCACGACGAGGCCCCCACCGCCGCCGAGACCGACTGGCCGCAGATCGTCGCACTGTACGAGCTGCTGCTGACCCTGACGGACAACCCGATGGTCGCGCTGAACCACGCGGTGGCGGTGACGATGGCCTCGGGCCCTTCCGCCGGCCTGTCGCTGCTGTCGTCGCTGAGCTCCCTGGCGGGCGATCACCGTTTCCACGCGGTGCGGGGGCATCTGCTGGAGATGAGCGGCTCGCTCGCGGACGCCCGCGACGCCTACACGAAGGCCGCCGGCCTCACCGGCAGCGTGCCCCTTCGCCGGTACCTGCACACCCGCGCCGCCGCGTGCCAATGATCGGACGGTCCGGCACGTAGCGGGCGTTCCTCCTGGTCAATTCCATGATCCGGCTGATTTCGAACGCCTGTTCGACTACTGTCCCCACTCATGGAGATCACCTGCACCGCCGTGAAGCTCACCCCGACCGCCACCGGCGACGTCCCCGTCCGCTGCTCGAAACACCCCGACCACGTCGCTGCCGGCGACCCGGTCCACGAGTCCCGCGTCGGCGTCTTCCCGGTCCGCTGGACCTCCCAGGAATGACCGGCGCTGTCCGAACGTACTGGATCCTTGACTGAACGTGATTCCGATGACGTCCGCGCGACCGATCAACGATGGCGCTCCGCGGCGGAAGATCAGCGCATGAGCCGTCGCCGCCTCACCGCCGCCGTGATCGTCCTGCTCGCCCTCGCCGGCTGCGGCTCCACCGCGAAGCCGGGCACCCAGTCCGTGGCCGCGGCCGGCTCCGCGTCGCCGTCGGTGTCCGCGTCGGTGTCCGACTCCCCGTCTCCGTCTCCGTCCCCGTCCGCGTCGCCATCTGCGTCCGTTGCCGCGTCTGTACCGGCGACCGGCGTCCCTGCGCCGAAGACGACGACCGGCGCCGCGAAGCCGACCACGACGAAGCCGGCGCCTCCGAAGACGACCGCCCCGGCCGGCGGCGGCAACAACAACGTCCACCCGGGCGCCTTCTGCTCGCCCGAAGGTGCGATCGGACACACGTCGACCGGAACGCTGATGCGCTGCACCCGTAAGCCGGGCGAGGACCGCGCCCGCTGGCGCGCGGCGACCTGATCGCCGCAGCCCGGCGCGGGAGGCACCACCGCCGCCTAGGCTTGATCCGTGCAGTCCGACCGTGCGAGCGAGCTCCGGGCGCGGCACCGGGAGGCCGGATCCCCGCCGTGCGCCCACGCCGACCTCGCCAAGGAGTACTACCTCGGCGCCCAGACCGGCGACTACATCTGCACCGCGTGCGGACGCGAGTTCGGCAGCGTCGCCGAGCGCGACGCAGCGGTGAAGAAGGACACGACCTGACGATCGCCTCGCCGCGATGCTTGACCTACGGCGAGGCATCCGCATGGACGGCGAAGCCTGCGAGCTGGGGCTGGCCCGCTGGCGGGACGGCGCGGCCGTATCGATGCTGGTTTGATGATCGGCGTGGCGAAGGATCTATGGTGGCGGATCGGTGTCCCCGCGGTGGGGCTGGTGGTCGCCATGGCGGTGGGGTGGCGGCTGGCGCACAGCGTCGTCGCGCCCGTCGTCGTCTGCGCGTGGCTGCCCCTCGCCGCGTGGTGCCTGTTCGCGCCCCGCATCCGGGCGGCGCTGCCGATAGCGCTGGTCCTGCTCGCCGCGATCGCCACGATCCGGTGGACGCTGCCCGGGCAGCCCGGCGACCGGAGCATGGCGATCGTCGTGCCGACCCTGATCTGGTACCTCGTCCCCGGCGGTGTCGCGCTGCTGGTGGCGGCGACCCGGCGGTCCCAGCCGTTCCGGACCGTCCCCACGCTGGTCGCCTGCGGGGCGCTGGCGCTCGCCTGCGGCGTCGGCGTGCTCTCGTGGAACCAGGTCGGCGAACCGTCGCCGGACGAGCTGTTCCCGTTGCCCGCCGGGCTGACCGCGACCAGCGCCACCGGGCCTGACGGAGCCGACGGCTGCGACCAGGGCGGCCACGCCTGCTGGACGTACTACCGCGTCACCGGCACCGCGGGTGACTCCACCGCCGCCCTCACCGAGCGGCTCCGGCGGCACCTGCAGGAGACCAAGGGATGGGGCACCTTGGCGGTGCCGGGCGGGGCCTCGTCCGAGTCGTGCCGCCCGGTACGCCGCCTCGGCCAGTCCGCCACGACAGACCTCTGCGTCGCCGTGACGAGTGACCCGGCCGGCACCCCCGACCGCCCGGCCATCGGCGTGGAGCTGTCCATGTCGAAGATCGGCCGCGCGCCCTGAAAGCTCGTGTCGCCCGCCGATGCGTGTTCGCGGAGTACCTCTGTTCGCCTGCCTAGGATCTCCGCTCGTGGACATCGCAACACTGCTGCGGGAGATCGGGTCGCGGGCCGGATGCCGGGTGTTCCCGCCGTCCGGCCCGATCCGGATCGAGCCGCACCACACCGCACCGCGGGACGTCATCGACTTCTATGCCGCATGCGGCGGCGCGGAACTGTTCGCCGACGAGTTCCACGGCGCGCTGATCCTGCCTCCGGACCGGGTCGTCAAGGCCAACCCGGCAATCGTTCGGGAGGAGTTCCCGGACGACCCGTCGGACGCCTGGTATCTCATCGCCAAGACCAACGACAGCTCGTATTCGTACATCTCCGCCGATTTCGGCGACATTCACAGTGGCCGCTGCTACGACAGTTCCTGGGACCGGCACGGCATCGTCGGGTCCATGGATGTCGTGGCGAGCAGCTTCACGGACCTGCTCGAGTGGATGCTGCGCGCCGAAGGGCGGGCGCTGCACTGGGACGACCCGTCGTTCCCGCGGCTGGGCGACGCCTACGACTGAGCGGGCCGGGACGGTTCAGGCGACCAGCGCGGCGCGCAGGGCGGACAGGTCGTCGTCCTTCAGCCCGTACGTGTGGGCCCAGTCCTGGATCGAGCCCCAGCGGTCCTTCACCAGCTCCAGCGTCCGCAGCATCATCGTCGCCTCGGGGGTCCAGTCCAGGACGGAGGCGGGGCGGGGCGGGAGGCCGAGGCGGTCGACGACGACCGAGACGCGCTCGTGGATGCGCGGCATCGCGGCGGCCGTGGCGGCGTAGTCGGCGGCGATGACCTCGTCTGGGACGCCCAGGAGGCCGAGGACCACCGCGGCCAGCACGCCGGTGCGGTCGCAGCCGGCCTCGCAGTGGAAGACGGCCGGCAGGGTCGAGGAGGTGGACAGGAGGCGGACCGTGGAGGCGAGGACGTCGCCCTTCTCGGTGAGCATCGCGACGTAGTGGCCCACGAGGTCGGCGGCGCCGCTGACGTCGGCGATCGGGGCGGAGACGTAGTCGACGGGGGCGGTCTCGACGAACCCGCGGCCCAGGTGGGCCACCTCGTACTCGCCGCGCAGGTCGATGACGGTGGCGACGCGCAGGTCCTTCAGGAGGTGGGTGGCGTCGGCGCCGGTGGCGTAGGCGAGGGAGTCGCTGCGGAAGAGGCGGCCGGGGCGGACCGCGCCGCCGGCGGCGGGCAGGCCGCCGAGGTCCCGGAAGTTGATCAGGCCTTCCAGGGTGTGGGTGGTGCGGCGGCGCCGCCAGCGTCTCCCCCGGCCGGGCTGCCAGCGCCTCACCCGGACAGGCCCGTCAGCCAGGTCCAGAACTGCATGAACCAGCCGACTTCGCGCAGGTAGGCGACGCCCGCCCCGGCCAGGAAGAGGCCGGTGAGCGCGTGGGCGCCCTTCGCGCTGCGGCGGATCCGGCCGAAGCGCTGCTCCAGGACGAGCCGGCCGACGAGCCGGGTGAGGGTGAACACACCCGCGGCGACGGCGAGGACGACCAGGAACGCGATGAACGGGCCGCTGAGGCTGCCGTCGCTGTCCAGCGCCCAGAGGCCCCAGCAGATGAACGCGATGAACGCGCCGGTGCCGGTCAGCTCCCAGCCGATCTTGAGGGTGCGGGCGCGTTCGCCGGGCTCCGGCCGGTACATGGGGCGCTCGATCTCGGGATCGGAGGGCATCATGCCGGTCGGGTCGGGCGCCGGCCGGTGCACGACCTTGGCCCGGCCGCGCATCTGCGGCACGCCGGCATCGGAGACGGCGACGCCGGTCGCGCCGGGCGACACCGGTACACCGGACACAGGCGGTGCGGAGACAGGCGGTGCGGAAACGGGCGGCGCGGAAACGGGCGGCGCGGTGTAGAACGCGGTCGGGGCCGAGGAGCCGGCGCGAAGGGCGACCAGCTCCCGCTCCAGGCGTTCGATGCGCTGGTACGCGTCGGTCTCGGTGCCCGTGACGGACGGCCTGGCCCGGCCGACGGCCCGCGACGTCTCCGACGCCTCCGGCTCGACCCAGTCGCAGCCGACGTCGGGCAGCCCGGACCGGCGCACCAGCTCCGCCAGGTGGGCCAGCCACGACGGCAGCTCGCGGGTGTCCGGGCGCTCCGCCGGGCGGTCGGCGAGCGGCGCGTGCAGGTGGTCCCGCAGGGCCGGGATGCGCTCCAGCAGCGGGTGGCGGCGCAGCACGTTCCACTGCGGCGGCGAGGCCTCCTGCGGGTTGCGCTGGTCGGTGCGGCCGTCGACCCGCGGATACGCGCCGGTGACCATGAAGTAGGCGACCGCGCCGTAGCCGTGCACGTCGTACGCGGGACCGACGTACTTCACGCCGCCGAACGCCTCCGGGCCGCCGGACTCCGGGGTGTAGGCGATCTGGGTGATCTCCTCCTCGCGGAAGTACCGGGCGCCGGTGAAGTCGATCAGGCGCACCTCGCCGGTCGCGAGGACCATGAGGTTGGACGGCTTGACGTCCATGTGCAGGACGGCCGTCGCGCCGGACTGCTGCGGGTAGTGCAGCGCCTGCAGCACCGACCCGAGCGTCTTGAGCGCGCCGACGGCGTTGAGCCGGCGGCCACCGGGCGCCATGCCGGCCCGCTGCGCGATGTACTCGCGCAGGTTGACCCCGTGCAGGTAGTCGTAGACCTGGTACGGCACGGCGTCACCCGGCGCCGGCCGCTCCCCCGGACGGTGCGGTGGCGGCCCGTAGAAGCCGTCGGCGCGCCGGCAGATGCCGCCGACACCCCGGTTGTTGAGGTCCATGAGGGCGGCGTCGCCCTTGTCCCACGAGCGCAGCTCGTCGGCGATCGGCCGCTGCGGGTCGATCCGGAAGACCTTCACGGTCATCGGCGCCGACGTCACCCCGCCGCAGATGCGCACCGCGCGATAGACGTCCGCCTGACCGCCCGAGCCCAGATGGGCGACGAGCCGATAGCGCTGGAACGTCTCGGGCAAAGGGCTCGCCGGACCACATACCAGGTCCAGCAACGCACCCTGCGTCATCGTGCGACTCCCCCCAGACAGACTTCCGCCCCCGGATACTTGCCGTCGGTCACTTCCGAGAGTAACCACGCCACGAAATCGGTCGCGCTCAGTGGAGGTCACGAGGTAGACACGACTGCGTGACCGGATACACGCTGCGCGCCGCGACACCCGCCGACCTTCCCGCCATGCGCGAGGTGATCCGGTCCAACTTCAACGGGCTCGGCGCCCCCGACCCGGGCAGCAAGCTCCACCTGGTGCTCGACCTGGCGCGGTACCTGCTGACGGAGTCGGACGGGCGGATCGTCGGCACCGCCGGCGCGCTCACCCGCGACCTCGCCGTGCCGGGTGCCGTGATCCCCGCCGCCCACGTGACCGCGGTGACCGTCTCCCCCGTGCACACCCGCCAGGGCCTGCTGCGCCGCATGATGACCGAGCAGCTCACCACCGTGCCGGAGGCGGTCGCGGTGCTGTGGGCGTCGGAGGGGCGCATCTACCAGCGGTTCGGCTACGGCCTCGCGTCGCAGAACGTCACCATCCGCGCCGACCGCCGTGAGGTCGCGATCCGCGGCACCATCGGCACCGGCGCGGGGCACCTGCGCGGCGCGGCGCCCACCGAGGTGCTCAAGGAGCTGTCCGAGGTGTACGCCCGGTCGCTCGCCGGCCGGCCCGGCCTGTCGTCCCGCAGCGACGCCTGGTGGACTGTCCTCACGACCGACCTGGAGTCCGAGCGCGACGGGCACACGGCGACGCGTGCCGTGCTGTTCGAGAACTCGGACGGGGTCGTCGACGGGTACACCCGCTACCGCGTCCGCAGCCAGTGGGACGACAACGGCCCGAAGGGCGAGGTCAACGTCGTGGAGCTGGTCGCCGCGACGCCCCACGCCTACGCCGCGCTGTGGCGCTTCCTGCTCGGCGTCGACCTCACCCGCACCGTCGTCATGGGCCTCTCCAGCGTCGACGAGCCGATCTTCCACATGGTCGACGAGCCCCGCCGCCTGGCCGGCAAGGTCGGCGACGGCCTGTGGCTGCGGATCGTGGACCTGCCCCGGGCGCTGACCTCCCGCAAGTACGCCGCCCCCGTCGACGTCGTCATCGAGGTCACCGACACCCTCCTGCCGGCGAACGCGGGCCGCTGGCGCCTGCGCGCCGGCGCCGGAGGCGCCCTGGTCAACTGCTCCCCCACCGACGCCCCCGCCGACCTCACCTGCGACATCCTCGAGCTCGGCGCCGCATACCTCGGCGGCACGACCCTCGGCACGCTCGCCGCCACCGGCCGCGTCCAGGAGCACCGCCCCGGCGCGGTCGCCGCGGCGAGCACCGCCTTCGGCTGGCACGTCGCCCCCGTATCGATCGAGATCTTCTGATCCCTCTGCTCCGGGCCCCGGAACGGGTAGGGTCTGTGCTGTGGGTGGGATCCAGCGCCGGCGGCGCCGCATGCGGCATCACCAACCGGTGACCACCGACGCCCAGCCACCCGCCATGGACGACCTGGACCCCGCCGCCGACACCGCTCCCGATGCGTCTGCGGCCGATGTACGACCAGCTGCCGCCACCCCCTCCGACGCCCCGCCGGCGGACATGCCTGCGGCGGAGCCGACGACGACGGAAGCAGCGGTGACGGAAGCGGCGACGGCTGAGCCGACGACGGCGGAAGCAGCGACGGCGGCCAAGCCCCACGCGCCCGTGCCCCGGCCGCCGATCCACCCCCCGGTCAGCACCCAGCCGACCTCCGGCCCGCCGGCCGCCGCCGCTCAGTCCGCCGTCTCCCCGGCAGATCTCGCATCGACCGGCCGCCCCTCCGGCAGCGGCCAGGACGCCCCCTCACCCCCGCTACCGCTCGGCGCTCCTCCGCTGCCCGGCAGCCCTTCACATGGGGCGGGACCGAGCGCCACGCCTCCGCAAGGGGCGGGCGCGGCACCCTCGCCGAGCGTCCTGCCTCCGCAGGGAGCGGGACCGAGCGCCGCTTCACCGCAAGGAGCAGGACCAGCGCCCGCGCCGAGCGCCACGCCTTCACAAGGACCCGAAGGCACGCCTGTGCCGAGCGTCGCCCCGACCAGCCCGGCCCCGCCGAGCCCGGCCCAGCTCGCGGAGCTGTCGGGCGCGTTCGCCATGACCGCGAACGTCCACGACCCCGAAACCGCGGACACCGACCCCCACCACCACGCCGACCGGCACCCCGGCAACCCCAGGGACGACCAGGACCGCGACCACGACCACCACCACGACACCCACCACCATCACCACCACCACGACGAGGTGGTCTCCGAACGCGGCCTACGCGGCCTCGTCGGCGGCGGCGCGTCCCAGGTGAGCGTCTCCGCCGCCATGCGCGCCCGCGACGCCGCCCGCCCCACCGACGACGACCTGGCCGCCGCCGAGCGCGACCTGCAGATCATCCGCCGCGGCTGGGTCCCCCGCGAAGAACTGACCCGCCCCGGCCACCGCCCGCGCACCTGACCGGCCGGCCCCAACGACACGCAACACAGACGTTGGTCAATGCGCAGGTTGCAGCCCTCCACACAATGGACGGCGCACGGCCACCCCACCCGCCGACAGGGCGCAGCACAGACGTTGGTCAATGCGCAGGTTTGCGGCTTTTGTCCCATAGACAGTGCGCGATCCACCCCCGTTTCAGAGATCGAATTGGGGGTGGATCGCGCAGCGTCGATTCGGAAAAAGGGGCATTTCAGGGCATTGACCAACGTCTGTACAAGAGCAGAGCAGCGCAGGGCAGAGCGGCTGTCAGGACTCGGGCAGGGGTGGCAGGACGCGGGTGGTGTCGTAGTCCAGGACCTGCGCGATCCGGCGGGCGTGCCGCTCGTTGCCGGAGAAGGACGTGGACAGGAACGCCGTCACGAGGGCGGTTGCCTCGTCGAGCGTGTGCTGGCGGGCGCCGACGGCCACGATGTTGGCGTCGTTGTGCTCGCGGCCGAGGCGGGCGGTGTCCAGGTTCCAGGCCAGGGCGGCCCTGACCCCGAGGACCTTGTTGGCCGCGATCTGCTCCCCGTTGCCCGAGCCGCCGATGACGACGCCGAGGCTGCCGGGGTCGGCGACGACGCGGGCGCCGGTGTGGAAGCAGAAGGCCGGGTAGTCGTCGTCGGGGTCGAACTTCGCCGGGCCGACGTCGACGACCTCGTAACCCTGCAGCTGCAGGGCGCCGACCAGGTGCACTTTCAGCTCATAGCCGGCATGGTCCGAACCAAGATAGACGCGCATACCGGGAAGTCTGTCAGAACTGGATCAGGCCCAGGCAGGAACCCACCACCAGGGCGAAACCGACGAAGAGCAGCCCGGACACCCATCCGGCGGTGGCGCCACCGGTGAGGCCCCAGTGCCGCCGCCGGTCCCAGACGAGGGCGGCGGCGGCAAAGGCGCCGATACCGAAGGCGGCGACCATCGCCGCGATGAAGATCTGCATGTGCACACCCCAGGCCGTAGACGAAGCGGCCTAGTGTCTACCACGATCGGGTGAAGCTACGACAGTTGGGCGACGACCAGCCCGGCGCGTGCTTTCGGGGTGAACCAGGTGCTCTTGCGGGGCATCTTCTGCCGGGCGAGGTTGACCGCGACGAAGTCGTCGACGGTGACGGGGGCGATGAGCACGGCCAGCTCGGCGCGGCCCGCGTCCACCTCGTCACGCAACCACGACGCGGGGTAGTCGCCGCCGACGTACGTGATGCGCTTGTCGCCCGGGTCGAGGCCGAGGGTCTCGGCGAAGAGCCGGCGCTCGACGAGGGCGTGGTCGAGGTTGTCGATGACGCCGCCGTCCGCGTCGCGGGGAAGCTCGATGGACCAGGCGCCGTCCCGCGTGTACAGGTGGACGCGCCCACCGGAGGCCGGCACCTCGGCGGCGTCCAGCGCGGTACCGCCGAACGACACGCCGCCGGGGAGCTCGGAGACCAGGCGGTTGTAGGGCTGGATCGCCACCGACTCGGGCGTGGTGACCACGGCGAGGAAGCGCGGGTAGCCCGCGGTCTGCGCGGCGAGGCTGCGGTGGTTGCCGTCGGCGACGACGAGCTCACCGCCGCCGGCCAGCGCCAGGAGCCGGTCGCGGGTCGTGCCGGCGCCGACGGCCCAGATCTCGTGGCTGCGGCCGGCGGGGTCGATGTCGGTGACCGCGGGGCTGCCGGCGTGGGTGACGGCCTGGGCGATGGCCGCGTGCAGCGCCTCGCCGTGCGCGGTCTGCAGCAGGAGCACCGGCGACAGCAGGTGCTGGGTGGCCTCGGCGAGGGCGACCCGCTCGCGGACCTTCTCGATGAAGACGTCCTCGTTGCGGATCACGGCGCCGGGCTCGTCGGCGCTGGTGGAGATCTGGTCGGTGGCGACCATGCACCACAGGCCGTAGGCCCGGGCGCCGTCGGGCGACGTGATCCGGTACAGCACGACCACGTCGTCGGCTGCGGTGTAGTGCCCGGCGTCCTTGGCAGCCTGGAGGCGGCTCACGGCGTCGGGAAGACTGTCGGTGAAGGAGCGGCCGACATTGTCCGGCGCCCGGTGGGGCATCTCGATGGCGAGCGCGCTGGACGGGTTGGCCGCGATGATCGCGGTGATCTCCGCGTCGTCGGCGA
The DNA here is from genome assembly GCF_040614215.1 of Dactylosporangium sp. NPDC006015. Taxonomy (NCBI): domain Bacteria; kingdom Bacillati; phylum Actinomycetota; class Actinomycetes; order Micromonosporales; family Micromonosporaceae; genus Dactylosporangium; species Dactylosporangium sp. NPDC006015. Next base: position 124,037 of record NZ_JBEXUD010000030.1, on the reverse strand, counting down.
ACTCGTCGTAATTCTGCGCGCCGGTGCCTCCGGCGGACAGCCAGGCGTGGGCGATCGGGTACGCAACCGTCATGAACGAAACGGTATAGCTCAGACATCCCGCGGGGAGGTGCGGGGGACGGTGCGTCCCGCGATGGTGGACGCGCTGACCACGACCGGTGGAGCCAGCAGCGCGATGACGTCGTCGGGCAGGTCGGGCAGCTCCTGCTTCCAGGCGCGTTCCTGCACCGTCCAGCGGGTCTCGACGGGGATGGTCGGCGTGGTCATGATGTTGAGCCCTCCGGCTTCGTTGGGTGACGTTGCACACTGCGCAACGGTGCCCAGATGCGCCGGAGTCGCACCGGCTGTGCGGCTCCATTGCAGACCCGCTCGCCGATCGACGGCATGGTTCCGTCCAGAAAATCACCAGGATGAGCAGGAGCGATCAAAGGGTGAGGTCAGACGGTCGCCGGGGTCACCCTCGTCAGCATCTTCACGATCCGCAGCGCCACCCCGTGCGGCTGGTGGCGGCGCAGCTCGACCATGTCCGCGAGGGCGTGGATGATCCGCAGCCCGCGGCCGTTCTCCGCGATGTCGGGATCCGCGGACGGCTCGGACTCCGGGGAGGCGGCGGCGACGTCGGACATCCCGATCCCCTCGTCGACGACGTCGATGACGCAGCGGTCCTCGTGGATCGTGACGGTGACCTGGTAGTCGGCGCCGGCGTGCTCTACAGCGTTGGCACAGGCCTCCCCGACGGCGAGTCCGATGTCGTCGCGGCAGTCCCGGGTGACGGAGAACACGCCCAGCGCGGCGTCGAGAACGCGGCGGGTCAGCGGGACGGTGGACCGATCGCGTGGCAACGAGAGCGTCAGCTGGATTTCCATGCCCACGGACCAGCCCTCCTTCATCGCACTGCAACGTCGTACTGATTAGATGCCCCGGCTCACGGCGACAGAAACGGGCGCCGCAACCGCTGCCGTCATATAGCGAAGCACGCATAAGATGGCTGGCATGGGGCACGACCACGATCACGACCACCACCACGCCCCGTCGGCCGACGCCGACCGGCGGCTGCTGAGTGTCGCGCTGGCGCTGATCACCGGCTTCATGGCGGTCGAGGTGACCGTCGGCGTCATGGTCGACTCGCTGGTGCTGCTGTCCGACGCGGCGCACATGCTGTCGGACGCCGCGGCGATCGCCCTCGCCCTGTTCGCGACCCGGCTGGCGGCGCGGCCGCCCTCGGGCGGGTTCACGTTCGGGCTGAAGCGCGCCGAGATCCTCTCCGCGCAGGCAAACGGGCTGACCCTGCTCCTGCTGGCCGTCTGGATCGGCTACGAGTCGGTGGTCCGGCTGGCGCACCCGCCGTCGGTGGGCGGCGGCGCGGTCCTGGTCACCGCCCTGGCGGGCGCCGCCGTCAACCTGCTGGTGGTGTGGATCCTCCGCCGGGCCGACCGCTCCAGCCTCAACGTCGAGGGCGCGTTCCAGCACGTACTGACGGACCTGTTCGCCTTCGTCGCGGCGGCCGTGGCCGGTCTGGTCGTGCTGCTCACCGGCTTCCACCGGGCCGACGCGATCGCCTCGCTGGTGGTGGCGGCGCTGATGGTGCGCTCAGGGCTCGGGCTGGTCCGCGAGTCGGGCCGGATCTTCCTGGAGGCCGCGCCGGCCGGGCTGGACCCGGCGGCGCTCGGCCGCGAGCTGGTCGGCGTGCCGGGCGTGGTCGAGCTGCACGACCTGCACGTCTGGCAGGTCACCTCCGGCTATCCGGCGCTGTCCGCGCACGTGCTGGTGGCGCCGTCGGGCGACTGCCACGCGGTGCGCGAGGCGATCGAGGAGCGGCTCCGGGAGCGGTACGCGATCGAGCACACGACGCTGCAGGTCGACCACACGCTCGACACCGAGCACTGCGCCGACTCACACGGCGCTTCCTACAAGGGGTCGGGCTGACTGGACCCGGCGGGTCACGACCCGCTCGGCCACGAACGACAGGAACGGCACCGTGCCGGCCAGCAGCACCAGCAGGGTGAAGCCGAGCTTGAACTTCGCGCGGCGGGCCAGGTCGGCGGCGAGCACCAGGTAGGCCATGTAGAGGAAGCCGTGCGCGGGGCCGACGAGCGCCACGATCGTCTCCTCGTCGGCGGCGTACTTCAGTACGGTGCCGACGGTGAGCACGACCAGCAGCACGCCGACGATCCAGGCGATGATCCGGAAGCGCACGAGCGCGTTGTTCAAGGGCACGGGAACCTCATCCTGGGAAGTCGCCGGGGCGGCGGTCGGGATTGGCGGCGAGCCAGGCCAGCATGCGGTTGTACTCGGCGAGCTCTGGATCATCGTCGGCGGTGGCGGGCCGGGGCGCGGGCCGTGCGGCCCTGGGGCGCAGCGGCTCCTGGGTCTTCACAGGCCTCGGCCCGAGGACGTCCCGGACGGCCCGCACCCACAGAAACACCACAAAAAGCGCAAACAGCGGCCACTGTACGGTGTAAGCCCAGCTCAGCATGTTGCCGGCGGCCGCCCGCTGATACTGCCAGCGACCGGCGACCAGGCACACGGCCACCCCGGCGAGCGCCAGGACGTGCCAGAGCACCCACCGAGGAGTCAGGAACCGCCGCACAGGTAGGCAGCCTACCGCTTCCGCATCAGTCGAAGACCGGCCCCACGTCGCGGGTCCGCTTGATCTCGTAGAAGCCGGGCGTGCCGGCGACCAGGAGCGTGCCGTCCCACAGCCGGCCGGCGGCCTCACCCTTCGGCGCCGGCGTGACGACCGGGCCGAAGAACGCGATCAGCTTGCCGTCCTCGCCCGGCACGTGGATGACGGGCGTGCCGACGTCCATGCCGACCGGGTTCATGCCGGCGAAGTGACTCTCCCGCAGCTGCTCGTCGAACTCGGTGGAGTCCGCGTACCCGGCGAGCTGCGCCGACAGGCCGGCCTCGACGAGCGCGGCCTCGTACAGCTCCGGGCCGAGCTCCTGCTTCTCGTGGTGGATCCGGGTGCCGAGCGCCGTGTACAGCGGGCGGAGCACGTCGTTGCCGAACTTCTGCTCGGCGGCGATCGCCAACCGGACCGGCCCCCAACCCTTGGCCAGACCCTCTTTGTATCGGTCCGGCAGATCGTCGCGACCCTCGTTGAGGATCGACAGACTCATGACATGAAACCGCACGTCAACTGGGCGAACCTGCTCCACGTGGAGCAGCCAGCGGGAGGTGATCCAGGCCCACGGGCACCGCGGGTCGAACCACATGTCTGCGATGATGCGCTCTTCTGCCATTGGCGGCGACACCTCACTCGAAAAGGCCCTACAGCAACGCTACTGAAAGAGTCGGGAATCCGATTCGATCCTTACGTCCTGTGGGTCTCGGGTGCCAGGCGAGCTTGGGGTGACCTGAGCCACTCCTCCGGTGTCCGCCATGGACGTGGAAGACTCTGAGATGGCGCCGTCGACGGGGACGGCCACAGCGAACGACAGGAGACGACACGTGGCCGGTGTACGCAACCTACGCCAGGTTGAGGCGGTCGACCGGGCCCGCCTGCTCGACGTTGCGGCGTACGACATCAGTCTCGACCTGACGGACGGCGCCGGCTACCCAGGTGAGGGCACGTTCCGCACGACCACCGAGGTGCGCTTCTCGTGCACCGAGCCGGGTGCGGAGACCTTCATCGAGCTGGCCGTCACGGAGGTGCTCAGCGCGACGCTCAACGGCGCCGTCGTGGACACGTCCGCGTGGTCCCCGCAGACCGGGCTGCGCCTGCCCGGCCTCGCCGCCACGAACATCCTCATCGTCGAGGCGATGGGCACCTACTCGACGACCGGCCAGGGGCTGCACCGCAGCGTCGACCCGGTCGACAAGGAGGTGTACCTGTACAGCCAGTTCGAGACGACCGACGCGCAGCGGGTCTACGCCTGCTTCGACCAGCCCGACCTGAAGGCCAGCTTCACGTTCCACGTGACGGCGCCGGCGCACTGGCGGGTCATCTCCAACATGGCGCCGGAGCGGCGCGACGGCCTCACGGTGCACTTCCCGCCCACGCCGCGGATGAGCACCTACGTGACGGCGATCTGCGCCGGCCCCTACCACGAGGTCCGCGACAGCCACGACGGGATCGACCTGGGCGTGTTCTGCCGCCAGTCGATGAAGCAGTACCTGGACGCCGACGACATCCTGCTGATCACCAAGCAGGGCTTCGACTTCTTCCACCAGGAGTTCGGCATCCGGTATCCGCTGCCGAAGTACGACCAGGTGTACTCGCCGGAGTTCAACGCGGGCGCGATGGAGAACTTCGGCTGCGTCGTGCACGCCGAGCAGCACTACATCTTCCGCTCCCCCGTCACCGACTTCGAGTACGAGCAGCGCGCCAACACGATCCTGCACGAGCTCGCCCACATGTGGTTCGGCGACCTCGTCACCATGCGCTGGTGGGACGACCTGTGGCTCAACGAGTCGTTCGCGGAGTGGGCCAGCCACTGGTGCAACACCCGCGCGACCCGCTTCACCGACGCGTGGACGACGTTCCTGTCCATCCGCAAGAACTGGGGCTACCGGCAGGACCAGCTGTCCTCCACCCACCCCGTCTACTGCGAGATGCCCGACGTCGAGGCGGTCGAGGTCAACTTCGACGGCATCACCTACGCCAAGGGCGCGAGCGTCGTCAAGCAGCTCGTCGCGTACGTGGGGATCGAGGCCTTCACGACCGGCCTCCGCGCGTACTTCCAGCAGCACCAGTGGGGCAACGCCACGTTCGACGACCTGCTGTCGGCCCTGGAGACCGCCTCCGGCAAGGAGCTGCGCAAGTTCGCCGCGCAGTGGCTGGAGACCGCGCAGGTCAACACCCTGCGCCCCGAGCTGACCATCGCCGCCGACGGCACGTATGAGCAGGTCGTCGTCGTGCAGGAGGCGCCCGCCGCCTACCCGACGCTGCGCACCCACCGCATCGGCATCGGCCTGTACGACGTGACCGACGCCGGCCTGATCCGCCGCGAGCTGGTCGAGGCCGACGTCGACGGCGAGCGCACCGAGATCACCACCCTCGCCGGCCGCCCCGCCGCCGACGTCCTGCTGCTCAACGACGACGACCTCACGTACGCGAAGCTGCGCCTGGACCCGCGCTCGATGGACACCGTCGCCGACCACATCCTCGGCATGGACAACTCCCTGGCCCGGGCGCTGGTCTGGACCGCGGCGTGGGACATGGTCCGCGACGCCGAGCTCGCCGTGCGCGACTACATCAAGCTGGTCGCTTCGGGCCTGCCCGCCGAGCGCGACATCAACCTGGTCACCGCGACCATCCGGCAGGCGCAGTCGGCGCTCGTCTTCTACGCCGACCCCGCCTGGGCCCCGGAGGGCTGGCGCGTCCTCGCCGCCACCGCCCGGGTCGCCCTCCGCAACGCCGAGCCCGGCAGCGGCTTCCAGCTCGCCTGGGCCCGCTCGTTCGCCGCGGCCGCCCGTACCCCCGAAGACCTCGCGGTGCTGACGGGCTGGCTGGACGGCGTCGACGTCCCCTCCGGTCTCACCATCCAGGCGGACCTGCGCTGGGGCATCCTGCACGCCCTCATCGCCAACGGCGCGGCCGACCCGGCCCAGATCGAGACCGAGCTCGACCGCGACCGCACCGCCAGCGGCGAGCGCCAGGCCGCTCTCGCCCGCGCCCTCGTCCCGACCGCCGAGGCGAAGGCCGAGACCTGGCGCCGCCTGGTCGAGGACCACCACCTGCCGAACTGGCTGCAGCGGTCGCTGCTGCAGGGCTTCCAGCACTCGGCGCAGGTGTCCCTCACCGCCCCGTTCCTGCCCGCGTTCTTCGACGCCCTGACGACCGTCTGGGAGAACCGCGACTCGGAGCCGGCCGCCGAGTTCGTCGAGCTCGGCTACCCGTCGTTCCAGGTCAGCGAGGACACGGTCGCCCGCACGGAGGCGTGGCTCGCCGAGCCCGGCCGGCCCGCGCCGCTGCGCCGCCTGGTCGGCGAGGGCCGCGACGGCATCGTCCGCGCCCTGAAGGCCCGCGCCAAGGACGCCGCCGCCGACTGACCCGCTCCCCCCGCCCCGTGATCCGGAAGACTTTGTGTCGCCCTGACAGCGCAAGGTCTTCCGGATCACGGGGCAAACGCGAGCGCCTGCGAGCCGCGAAGGCTGGGCTGAATTCCGTGATCCGGAAGACTTTGTGTCGCCCCGACAGCACAAAGTCTTCCGGATCGTTGGCAGCGGCGGCCTCGGGGCTTATTGCCCGTGATCCGGAAGAGTTTGGGTCGGGCTGACAGACGCGTGGAGGGGCGGAAAACGCCGAACGCGCGGCGGATCCTCTGAAAGAGGGCCCGCCGCGCGTGTGTAAGCAGCGGTCAGTGGCGGCCGGCGTGGTCGGCGAGCTGGGACAGGCCGGCGACCAGGCCGCCGGCGAGGTCGCCGCCGCCGAAGGCGGCCGCCATGGACAGGGCGGCCAGCTTGGCCGCGCGGTCCGGGAGGCGGCGGCGCGCCTCGCCGCCGGTGATGATCTCAAGGATGCGCTGGTTGGGCGACACCGCGATGAGCACGGAGTGCGGCGGGTCGGCGAGCTGGCCGTGCAGCTGCTCGGCGTGGCCGCGGACGGGCTCGTCGAGGTCGCCGACGTAGATGCTGAAGGTGAGGCCGGTCGAGGAGTCGGCCAGGCGCAGCGCCTCGTCGAGGCGCAGCAGCTGGCGCGTGGTGAACGGCCCGTTGAGGACGTCGGGCTGGCCCTTCAGGCCAGCTCCGTTACCACCGGTCACTTGCGCCTCCCATGGCGTGCGGCTGCGCCCGGTCGCCGGACCACTCGGTCACGGCCGGCGCACCCGCGGTCAGCTCGGCCCGCCGCGCGCCGGTGAGCTCGCGGGCCTTGGCCGCCTGCGTCACCTGCTCGGGCACGGACAGGAACCAGACCGGCGTGAACTCGAACGGCCGGCCCGGCCGGTAGCGCCGGGCGCGCCGGGCACCGCCGGCGTAGTTGGCGCCCGCGATGAGCACGATGACCACGGCCGGGATGCCGGCGAAGATCAGCGTCGTCTCGATGATGGACAAGCTCAACGCCCCCAGGCGTCGAAGGGACTAAAAGACCGGCTTCACGTTAGCGGTCCACGATGACCAGCGCGTTGCCGGGGGTCTTGCCGATCTTCGCAGACGATACCGTCGGGGCCATGGACCTCAGCCGCCAGTATGCCGAAACGCGTGACGCACAGGACCCGATCGGTCACTTCCGCGCGCGTTTCCACATCGCCGACGAGCAGCTCGTGTACTTCGACGGCAACTCGCTCGGCCGGCTTCCGCTCACGACGCGTGACCGGCTGCGTGACGCGGTCGACCAGGAGTGGGGCGGCGAGCTCGTCCGCGGCTGGGACAGGTGGATCGACCTGGCCGGACAGGCCGGTGACGTGATCGCCGAGGGGGTGCTGGGCGTCGACCAGGGCGAGGTCGTCCTGTCCGACTCGTCCAGCGTCAACCTGTACAAGCTGGCCTCCGCGGCGCTGGACGCGAACCCCGGCAGACGCGTCATCGTGACCGACGACGACAACTTCCCCACCGACCGTTACGTGCTGGAGGGCCTGGCGTCGGCGCGGGGCCTCGAGCTGCGGGTCGTGCCGACCGACATCGACGAGGGCATCGACCCGGCGCGGGTCGCCCGGGCGCTGGACGACGACGTGGCGCTGGTGTGCCTGTCGCACGTGGCATACCGGTCGGGTGCGATCGCCGACATGGTGGCGATCACCACTGCCGCGCACCGGGTGGGGGCCCTCACACTGTGGGATCTGTGCCACTCCGCCGGTTCGGTGCCGGTGCCGCTGCGGGAGTCGGGGGCGGACCTGGCGGTCGGGTGCACGTACAAGTACCTCAACGCGGGGCCCGGCGCTCCGGCGTTCCTGTACGTGCGGCGCGACCTGCAGCAGCGGCTGCGGCAGCCGATCTGGGGCTGGTTCGGCCAGCGGGACCAGTTCGCCATGGGCGCCGGCTACGACCCGGTCGAGTCGATCGGGCGCTTCCAGGTCGGCACGCCACCGATCCTCGGTGGATACGCCGCGCTGGAGGGCGCCAGGATCACCGCCGAGGCCGGCATCCGGAGCCTGTACGACAAGAGCGCCGAGCTCACCTCGTACGCCATCCGACTCAGCGACGGGCTGACGCTGGCCTCCCCCGTGGATCCGGCACGGAGGGGCTCGCACGTGACCTTCCACCACCCGCAGGCGTGGCAGATCTGCCAGGCGCTGAAGGCGGCCGGGGTCGTCCCCGACTTCCGGACCCCGGAGCGGCTACGGATCGGGCTGGCGCCGCTCTACACCCGCTTCGTGGACGTGTGGGAGGGCATGGCGCGGCTGCGCGGCATCCTGACCAGCGGCTCCTACCGTGAGTTCGCAGCAGCCGCCGGCCGGGTGACGTGATGCGGTCAGGCGGCAAGCTGCTGGCTGTCCATCGGCATGTCGAGCCAGTCGGCCCAGCGCGGGTCGGGGGTGCGGTGACCGAGGACCCGCCACGCGACGCCCTTGGGCGCATGCGGGCTGGCAAGCAAACGCCAGCCGAGTTCGGCTGGCGTTTTGTCACCTTTGGTGTGGTTGCAGCGGGCGCAGGCGGCGACCACGTTGTCCCAGGCGTGCCGCCCGCCACGGCTGCGTGGCATCACGTGGTCGATGGTCTCGGCCGGGCCGCGGCAGTAGGCGCACCGCCAGCCGTCGCGGGCGAAGATGCCCCGGCGCGACAGGCCTATGTGCGTGCGGTACGGAACTCGCACGTAGCGCGTGAGCCTGACCACGGAAGGCACGGGAAGCTCGTTCATCGCACTGTGCAGGATGCCCTCACCGTCAGCGACGCAGACCGCCTTCGAAGTGAGGACCAGGATGGTGGCACGTCTGACAGACACGACACACAGCGGCTCGTAGGTGGCATTCAAAACCAGCGCACCCGATACTCGTGCGGGTCGTATGTCAGGCATCGCCGTCCCCCTAGTGCGTGAAGGAAACTCCCTGGAGAAGGTCTGTATGGCGGGCCACCGAGGTGGGGGTCCGTGCGCTAATCGTCCCTGATAGATCCTCGGATTGCACGTACTATTTGCGGCCGGCGAGTGAACCTTCGCCCACCGCACCGAGTGTTTGTGTGGACTTCCCCCGGTTCGCACCGTTTGCAAGGAGTGCTTGTTGAGCAGCGTGCTCGCCCTCGCGCCAACCCCGGCGCCCGCGCCCGATCCCACTCCGAGCTGCTCAGACAACGGGTTCTGCGAGTTCGTCTACGAGCAGACGAAGATCACCTGGTTGGCCGAGAGCAGCTACTGGGTGCTGGTCAAGCCGCTGACCATCGTGCTGATCATCGTCCTCGCGTTCCTGGTCCGCTGGGTGATCCACCGGGCGATCGACCGCCTCATCAGGCACACGGTCTCGGACAACGAGACCGGCGGCTCGCTGCTGCGCCCGCTGCGCCGGCGGCTGCCCAACGCACTGACCGCGCCGTGGGAGCGGCGCAACCAGCGGGCCCGGGCGCTCGGCTCGGTGCTGCGCAGCATCGCCTCGGCGGTCGTGTTCAGCATCGCGGCCATGCTGGTGCTCGGTGAGATCGGCCTCAACCTGGGGCCGCTGCTGGCCAGCGCCGGGATCGCCGGCCTGGCGATCGGCTTCGGCGCGCAGAACCTGGTGAAGGACTTCATCGCCGGCCTGTTCATGCTCCTGGAGGACCAGTACGGCATCGGGGACGTGGTCGACATCGGCGAGACCGTGGGCACCGTCGAGGCGGTCGGCCTGCGGATCACCACGATCCGGGACGCGGGCGGCGTCGTCTGGTACGTGCGCAACGGCGAGATCGTCCGGGTCGGCAACAAGAGCCAGGGCTGGGCCGTGGTGAACATCGACGTGCCGGTCGGGTTCGTCGCGGTCGACCAGGCCACCGCGGTGCTGCGCGAGGCTGCCACGACGGTCGCGGAGGACCCCGACTTCGTCGACGACTTCATCGACCCGCCCACCGTGCTGGGGGTCGAGCAGCTCACGGTCGAGGGCGCCGTGCTGCGCACGACCGTCAAGACGTCGACCGAGGCGCAGTGGCGCGTCGGCCGGGAGCTGCGGCGACGGCTCACCGAGGCCCTGGAGAAGGCCGGGATCACGGCGCAGATCAACGCCTCGCGCATGTTCATCCGCCCGCCTGCGGACGGCGGCCCCGACGGCGGCCCGGGCGGACCGACCTGACTCTGACCATACCGATGGTTTTGCCCGATCTTGCGGTCACTTGCGGCCAGCCCACTGGGTAGGGTCGCGCATCGGGTGGCTAGTCGGTTATCGTCCGTTCGTTCAGGTGCATCGCTGCACAGTGTCCCGGTCCGGCGTCGTTCGACCCCTCTCGACGCCGACAAAGGCCGGCTCGGCCGCGCCCGCGAACGCTCGACGCCGCTGTCGTGACCGATGGAAAGGGGGCTCCACCGGTGTCTGATCCCGACGAGTCCGCCGAACGCCCGGCCGGCGCCTGGGAGGTGCTGGCCGACCGCGAGTACCGTGCGGTGTTCACCGCCAGCGCACTGTCCTGGTTCGGCGACAGCGCCGCCCGGGCGGCCGTCATCGCGCTGGTCTACCAGCGCACGGAGTCACCGATCGCGTCGGCGGCGGCGTTCGCGATCAGCTACCTGCCGTGGCTCGGCATCGGCGCGGTGCTGTCGGCGATCACCGAGCGGCACTCGTACCGCAAGATCATGATCCTGTCGGACCTGATCCGGATGGGCATCATGACCGCGCTCGCGGTCTTCGGCGGCCTGCCGGTCGGCGCCCTGATCGGCCTGCTGTTCATCAGCGCGCTGCTGAGCCCCCCGTTCGACAGCGCCCGCTCCGCCCTGCTGCCGCGCATCCTGCAGGGTGAGCGGTACGTCACCGCGCTGACCCTGCAGCGCACGTCCGGCCAGTTCGCGCTCATCGCCGGGTATGCGGTGGGCGCCGCGCTGACCGCCGTCGACGCCCGGTACGCGCTGCTGCTCAACGCCGCCAGCTTCGGCCTCTCCGCCCTCCTGGTGGCGGTCCGGGTGCAGGAGCGCACGCCGAGCCTCACCGCCGACAAGCGCACCAACCTGCTGCGGGAGAGCGCCGAGGGCTACACGGTCGTGTTCCGCTCGCCGGTGATGCGCTCGATCGCGCTCATCGTCTTCTGCGGGGTCTGCTTCGGCGTCGTGCCCGAGGGTCTCGCCGCGGCCTGGTCAGCCGACCTCGCCGGCGGCCCCAACGCCGTCTACCTCGGCACGATCATGGTCGCCGCGGCGGTCGGCTTCGTCGCCGGCAGCATCGTGATGACCTGGCTGGTCAAGCCGCAGCGCCGCAACGCCTTCATCCGGCCGTTCTCCCTGCTCACGCCCCTGGCGCTGGTGCCGGCGCTGTTCGACCTCAACATCTACGGGGTCCTCGCGATGACCCTGATCTCCGGCGCCGCCCTGTCGGGGACCCTGCCGGCCACCAACGGGCTGTTCGTGCAGGTGTTGCCGCCGGCGTACCGGGCGCGCGCGTTCGGCGTGATGCAGAGTGGCGTGCACCTCATCCAGGGCGGCTCGATCCTCTTCACGGGCTGGCTCGCCACCCACAACCCGCTGCCGCAGGTGGTCGGCTACTTCGCGATCGCGGGCGTGGTCGTGATGGCGGTCATCGTCGCCACCTGGCCGGCCCACGCCACGATCGCCGACGCCGTCGCCGCCAACAAGGTCCAGGTCGCGGCCGACGCGCACGCCGCCAGCCCCGGCGCCGACGAGGACTTCGGCGAGGTCACCATCGACCTCGGCCGCGCGCCGCTCGCGGCCCGCCGCTCGCGCCCGTCGCCCGGTCCGGCACAGCGCCGGACGCCCAGTGCCGAATCCAGGGCCGAATCCAGGGCCGAATCCAGCGCCGACCCCGACGCCGCGGAGCGCGGCCCGGCGCAGCGCCGGATGCCGGTCTCCGACCCGGAGGAGCGCACGGTCGACCTCAGCGAGCGCACGACGGACCTCGGTGCGCTCCCGCCGCGCTCGTTGAGCCGCGGTCGCGGCATAGTTGACGGGTGACGTCCTCCCCGAACTTCTACGAGCTCGTCGGCGGCGAGCCGACGTTCCGCAAGCTGGTCGACGAGTTCTATGCCGGCGTGGCCGACGACCCGATCCTGCGACCGCTGTATCCGGAAGAGGACCTGGGGCCGGCGAACGAACGGTTCCGCCTCTTCCTGATCCAGTACTGGGGCGGCCCCAGCACCTATTCGGAGGCCCGTGGCCACCCCCGGCTGCGGATGCGGCACGCGCCGTTCGTGATCGGCCCGGCCGAGCGCGACGCGTGGCTGCGGCAGATGCGGCGGGCGGTCGACGCGATCGCCCTGGAGCCCGAGGCCGAGGCCGTGCTGTGGGAGTACCTGGAGCGCGCCGCGCACTTCATGGTCAACGCCCCTGAGGACGGCCATATCGGACACATCGTGTCTTAGGTAACTTTCCTTCGTTAGTGGGGTATGCGCCCCATGTTGGGCGCTTCCCCTGGCACTGACGAAGGAGCCGCACGTATGCGCCGACGATTGATCGCCGCCGCCGCTACCGCACTGGCCGCGCTCGCGGTCGCGATCCCCGCCTCGGCGGCGCTGAACCACGCCACGACCGTGTCGACGAACCCCGCCGACAACACGCCGAACGTCCTGGACGGCGAGGTGCGCGCGTTCGCGCTCGTCGGGGACGTCGTCGTGGTGGGCGGCGACTTCACCACCGTCGTCCCGGCCGGGAAGAGCGCGAAGCTCAAGCGCAAGAACATCTTCGCGTACCGGGTGGCCACCGGCGAGATCCTGCCGTTCGCGCCGGAGGCCGACGACGCGGTCCTCACGCTCGCCGCCGGGCCAAACAACACCGTCTACGCCGGCGGCGCGTTCAAGAAGATCGGCGGCGGTGCGCAGCGTGGCCTCGCGCAGCTCAGCCTCGCCGACGGCAAGCGGGTGCCGGCGTTCACCGGTGAGATCAACTGGGGCGACCTGCGCAGCCTCGTCACGTACGGGCCGTGGCTCTTCGCCGCCGGCTCGTTCTCCTCCATCGGCGGCCAGAAGCGGGCCGGGCTGGCCCGTCTCAACGCCACCAGCGGCCTCGCCGACACGACGTTCGACGCCAGGCTCGCCGCGCCGAACCTGACCCGGGTCAAGCTCGAGGACCTGGCGATCAGCCCCGACGGCAACCGGCTCGCCGCCGTGGGCGCCGTGGAGCAGGCGTTCGGCCAGTACCGCGCCCAGCTGGTCGTCATCGAGAACGCGTCGAACTCGGCCCGGCTCGCCGACTGGTACACCGACGTCTACACCAAGCCGTGCCGCGCCGGCTTCGAGACCTACCTGCGGGGCGTCGACTTCGACCCGACCGGCACCTACGCCACGGTCGTCACGACCGGCCGCAAGTGGGGCGACCACCTCATGTGCGACACCGCCGCCCGCTTCGACCTGCGCGGCACCGGCCTGCACAAGCCGATCTGGACCAACTGGACCGGCGGCGACTCGCTGTACTCCGTCGCCGACACCGGCGCGGCCGTGTACGTCGGCGGCCACCAGCGCTGGATGGACAACCCGTTCGGCAAGGAGACCGCCGGCAAGGGCGCGGTCAGCCGGCCCGGTATCGCCGCGATCAGCCCGGTGAGCGGCAAGGCCACCTCGTTCAACCCCAAGCGGGAGCCGCGGGGCGTCGGCGCCAGGGCGCTGCTCGCGACCCCGTACGGCCTCCTGGTCGGCTCCGACACGGAGAAGATCGGCGGCGAATGGCACGCCAGGCTGGCGATGCTCCCCTTGTAGACGTATCTGGTTCGCACGGCCCCCGTCTTGTTGGACGGGGGCCGTTTTCGTGTGTGCGCGTGGCCACACTCTCCGCGACGACCAGTCGAATGTCGGACACGCGTCGGTGCACGCGGCTACGGCGGCGAATAGTTTTGAGGAGCATGGATGCGAAGGGACGGAACCAATGGCATCGCAGGGCTATCGCGACTGGATCAGAGCCGGCCGGCCGTACACCCTGATCCGCCCGGCACGAGCGGTCCAGGCGGCGCTGCTCAAGCACGGCATCACCGTCTGGGACTTCCCGGACGAGGGCCACCAGAAGGCAGAGCCGCCCGAGGACCACACGCCCTACTCGACGACGGGCTTCCCGGGCCAGAACCAGCGCTGGAACGCCCGCGGCCTGGACATCATGCCGCGCTCGGACTCCAAGGCGCACCGCAAGGAAAACGCCGACATCGCCCGTCAGATGATCCGCGACCGCGACGCCGGCGTGCCGGGCGCCATGTGGATCAAGTACATCAACTGGACCGACGAGGACGGCGCCTGCCGCCAGGAGCGGTGGACGAGCAGGAGCAACCAGTTCCAGCGGACCACCCGGTCCTCGACCGACAGCGGACACGTGCACGTCTCGGGCCGGTCCGACGCCGACAACGACGCCCGAGCCGACGGCTACGACCCACTCGCCCGCATGCGCGGTATGACAGGAGACGACATGAACCTCGGCGACCGGATCACAATCCCGCTGTACGAGGCGCCCGACGGCGTTCCGCTGCCGACCGGGCCCGAGACGCTCGACGTGGCGACGATCCTCGGTGGCGCCCACCGCCGGGCGTACATCGCCATGCACCTCGCCCAGCAGGCCCGTGACGAGGCCCGGGCCGCGTCCGTGGCGGACGCGCAGCGGGACCAGGCGGCGATCGCCGCCATCCAGGCGCTGACCGCGATCATCCAGGCCGGCGGCGGGACCGTCGACACCGCGCCGATCCTCGCCGAGATCCGCGCGGTCCGCGAGGAGACCCATGCCGAGGTGACCCGGCTGCAGGAGGAGATCAACGCGCTGAAGGCGCAGAACGAGTCGCTCGCCACGGCCCTGGCGGCCGCGAACAAGGACTGAAAAACAGTTCGGCCCCGGTCCTTCTGGACCGGGGCCGAACTGTCCTACATGGGGTGACTGATGGGATTTGAACCCACGACACCCGGGACCACAACCCGGTGCTCTGCCAACTGAGCTACAGCCACCATGAACGTGCTCGCCAATAATAGGGCATGAGCACGGGCATACGTCGACTGGGTTAGCGCGCGCCGGTGTCGGTTTCCCGGCTCAACTCCGCCCCGATCGCCTTCGCCGCCTCCACGTCCGGCCCCGGCAGCGGCACGAACAGCGTCCGGCGGTAGTACTCGAGCTCCCGGATGCTCTCCCGGATGTCCGCGAGCGCCCGGTGGGCGAGGCCCTTCGGCGGCTGGCCGAAGTACACCCGCGGGTACCACCGGCGGCACAGCTCCTTGATCGAGGACACGTCGATCATCCGGTAGTGCAGGTGGTTGTCGAGCCGCGGCATGTCCCGCGCCAGGAACCCCCGATCGGTGGCGATCGAGTTGCCACACAGCGGCGCGGTGCGCGGATCGGGCACGTGGGCCGTGATGTAGTCCATGACGAGGTCCTCCGCCTCCGCCACGGTGACCGCCGACGCCCGCACCGCGTCGGTGAGCCCCGACTTGGCGTGCATGTCGCGCACCACGTCGAGCATGCCGTCCAGCAGCGCGTCCTCCGCGTGGATCACCACGTCGACGCCCTCGCCCAGCACGTTGAGATCCGGGTCCGTGACCAGCGCCGCCACTTCGATCAGCGCGTCCTTCCCCAGATCGAGCCCCGTCATCTCACAGTCGATCCAGACCAAAAGATCACCCACGCCCCACAGCCTAGTGTTCATCTGGCCGACTTCTCACACTCCACATCTCCTCGTTACCTTTATCCTTCGGTCGGGACCCGCCGGACGTGGTGCGGCTCACGTTCCGCCGGGGAACCGTCACCGCGAGGTGGCCGCCTCTTCCTGCCCCTCCACCGCGACCGGCGCCCAGGTGAACTGCAGCTCGATCGGCGGCAGCTTCGGCAGCGGCGGCAGCGCCAGGGGCCCCGGGGCGTCGTCGTCGAGCGCCTCCGCCGGAGCGGGGCGGTCCAGTTCGGTCTCCGCGAGGCTCTCCTCAGCAGCGGTCCGACGCGTTGTCCGCGGCGTCTCCTGTACAGCGACCGCCGCATCCGGGGCGTCTTCGCCGTCGGCCGCCGCTTCCTGCCGCGCCTCACCCTCGGGCTCCGTGGCCTGGGCCGCCGGGTCGTCGACCGGCTTGTCCGTCACCACGACGCCGATCACGGTGGTCTGGCGGTCGGCCTCGTCCGTCTGACTCGCCACCGCGACCGCGACGACCGGGGCGTCCCCGCTCTGCTCCGCCGCGGCCGCCTTGCCGGTCTCGGTTTCGGTTGCCTTGTCGGCCTCTGGGGTTTCGCTGGGTTCGTTCGCCTCGCCGGTTTCCGGCATGTCGCGGTTCTTCGGCACGACGGGGTTGAGCAGGGCGGCGATCGGCTCCGACAGCGTCGACAGGTTGCGGCGCAGGCCCGCCCGGCTCTTCGTCGGCTGCGACGGCAGCGTCGGCAGCACGAGCCGCTCCTCCGCGCGCCGCGGCGGCCAGGCGAGGACCAGCAACGCCAGCAGGAACCCGGCCGCCCCGAGCATGAGCAGCCCACCAGCCGTCGGCCCGATCCACGCCGGCGCCAGCCGCGCCGTCACCGTCGCGTCGATGCCGGCGGTGCCGTCCGCGTTCATGACCACGAGCGCCAGGTGCCGCCCCCGCAACGCCGACGGCGACCAGGACAGCTCCGCCGCCCCACCGGCCGTGACGCTCTTCGCCAGCCAGAACGTCTGCTCCCCCGGCGTCCTGCTGCCCACGTTCGGGTTCCCGGCCGCGTCGCCGCTCGTCACGGCGTTCGGGTCGCTCACGTTCGGGTCGGCGGCGGTCGCGCCGGGGACCTCGGACCCCGCCGTGCCGGGCGCTGTCACACCGGGACCCGCCACGGCCGGTCCTGTGGCACCGGGCTCAACGTCACCGGGACCTTCGGCACCAGGCGCCGCGGTGCCGGTCTCGCCGGCACTGGGCTCTCCGGCGCCAGGACCTTCGGTGCCGGGGACGGTCGCGTCGGGGGTCACCGCGCCAGGAACCGCGGGCCCCGTCATCGCCGGGTCGCTCGCGCCGCCCTGCGCCTGCCCGGCCTGGGACCCGGCGGTGCCGGGCTTCCCGGCCTTCGCCGCGGCCGCCCGGGTCTCGACCTCCGTGAACTCGACCGGCAACGGCCCCCGCGCCAGCCGCACCCGGTCGATCCGGGCCTGCACCTTGCCGTCGAGGTACTGCCCCACCGCCGCTTCCGGAGCCAGCCCGATGAACAGGGGGCCGCTGGAGCCGACCGCCGACAGGCTGAGCGTCGTCTGCCCACCCCGCGCGAACGGCGCATCGGCTCGCAGCAACGCGTCGACGTCAGGCACCACCACCGCGCGCCCCCCGGAGCGCAACCGCTCCAACCGCGCCGTGAACGTGTCATCCCCCGCACGATGCTCCATGGCCACCCAGAGTCCGCCCCCAGCCAGCCCCAGCGGCACCGCGATGAGCAGCAACAGCGCGCCGACACCTGCCCGAACCAGACGCACGACCATGGCAGCGGCCCCTTCCCCCAGCAATCCGAAGCCGACAATACCGCCAAAAAACCCGCGAATTACCTTCTTTCGCCGCAAACCCACTAGGCGGCGCCGAATTACCCCGCCCATGCACAAAGATCCCGATCCACCGCCCTGGCCAGCACCTCCCCACACCAGAGCAGGCCGTCGATCCCCACCCTGTCCCGCGCCAGCCACCACCGCACCGTGCCCCCGCCCCCACCACCGCGGCGCCCAGCACGCGGCACCCACCGCCTCACACCCCGTGGCGCGTTGATCGAAGTCTGGATCCGGCCGTCCCGACGACCGCCCCTGTCCTTCGATCAAGCCAGCGGCACGAGAACCGGCAAACGGCAGCCCGAGGACCAGCAAGCCAGCAGCGAGGATCGGCAGGCCGACGGCACGAGGGTCAGCGTTGCGCAGGTGGCGCCCAGGCCCACCACTGCGCCGTGCCGCCACACCAACTGCGACGGCGCCCAGCACTCACCGCCTCGACACCCAGCAACGTGGTGATCAAAGTCCGGATCCGGCCGTCCCGACGACCAGATCTGTCCTTCGATCAACCCAGCCGCCCAAGCACCACCAGCAAGCCAGCGGCGAGCGTCATCTGGCAAGCGGCACGAGAATCGGCGGGCCCGCGGCACAAGCACCGGCAAGCCAGCAGCACGAGGACCAGCAAGCCAGCAGCGAGGGTCGGCGTTACACATGTGGTGCCCTGGTCCGGCAAGCAGCGATGTCCCCCGCCCAAAGCTGGCGACCCCCACACGGACGCGCCGCTCAACCCACTGCACCGCCACGGACGCACCACTCAGCCCACGGCGACGACATGGACGCGATGGACGCGTCGCGCCGGCCACGGGCGCCGCCACATCCGCTGGCACACCGATCAACTGCCGGCACCCCGAGCACAGGCAACGGGTGCACGGCAGCCGACCCGGAGCTCGGCGCTCGCGGGAACCCCGAAGCCCGCACATCGTCAGCGCAGACCCGACCGGCCAGCACAGCAATCAACCAGCCAGCGCCGCGATCAACGGCCAGCCCAGCGGCACCGGCCGACGACCGGCCCTGCGGGGCCAGCCAGCATCGCGATCAACGGCCGACCCAGCGGGGCCGGCCAACGACCCAACCCAGCGGGACCGGCCAACATCCCAACCCAGCGCGGCCAACCAGAGCCGCGCAGGGCCGAGCAGGGCGAGGCCAGCTGGCGGGTGTCAGCTGCGGATCGGGACCTGGACGGCGATGGTGGTCTGGTTGAGTTCGTCGACGCGGACGGTGAACTTCAGCTCCCACGTCCCCGCCGGCGTCAGGGTCACCGAGCCGGTGGCGTGGTCGGGGGTGATGGGCAGGGTCGGCAGGACGATGGGTTCGATGCCCTTGGCTGGCAGGGCGGCGGTCGCCTTCCACTCCGCGACGGTCTGCGGGCCCGAGCCGTCGGGCTTGAGGGCATACAGGTGGACGGTGTTGGGGCCGACGCGGCCCGGTGAGACGTCGACCTCGAGCTTCACCAGGTTGGTCGTGACGGTGGTGGTGAAGGGGCCCTCCGCCCCGTTGTCGCCGGCCGCCACGCTGCGGGCCGGGCTCGTCTGCACCAGCACGGACGTGAAGCCGAGCACCACGACGGCGATGAGCACCTCGATCAGCACCGCCCGCCGCAGCCGGGCCCGGTCGGCAGGCTCGGCCGGAGCGTCGGCGACCTCCTCGGAGTCGGACAGGTCGGCCAGGTCCTCCGAGTCATCGGGGTCGTCAGGGTCATCGGAGTCGTCGAAGTCGGACGGGTCCGTGGCGGCGGGCGTGGGGGCCGGCGTGAAGCGGCGGTTGGTGATGCTGCGGGAATAGGCCGCGACCCCCAGGATCACGGCCAGGAGGCCGGCCTTGACCATGACGAGGCGGCCATACGTCGTGCCGGTCAACGCGTCCAGGGTGCCGATCTCGACGAGGGCCTGCGCGGTGCCGGCGAGGACCAGCACCGTGATCGCCAGCAGCGCCCAGCCGGACCACACGGGCACGATCGCGGTGAGCTCGCGGGTGTCGGCGCGACGCAGCAGGAACGCGAACAGCATCAGCAGGCCGCCGAGCCACACCGACATCGCGGCGAGGTGCGCGGCGTCGGCGACGACGGTCAGCGTCGGCACCGGCGAGGCGCTCGGGTGCCCGGAGATCGGCCAGGTCGCGAGGCCGACGACGCCGAGGATGACGAGCAGCGTCTGGTCGATCTTGCCGGCGCGGCCGGCGATGAGGGGGCGCAGCAGCACCGCGACGGCGATCGCGACGGCGATGCGGATCAGGTGGGCGGCGCCGAACGTGGTGCCGAGCACCTCGCGGGCGGCGGTTGAGGATACGTCGAACAGGGAGGTGCCGGAGGTGTACGGGATCTGCAGGTACAACTCCAGGGCGGCGCTGAACACGAGCAGCCCGGCGCCGGTCAGGGCCACCCTGCCGGGGTCGCGGGCGGAGAGCCGCCGGGGCCAGAGGGCGAACAGGACCAGCGTCGGGCCGACCAGCAGGATCAGGCCGGCGAAGCCGATGAACCGCGCGACGGACATCGCGTTCTTCACCACTGCGTCGGTCTTGACGTCGGCGCCGGCGTCGTTGCCGCCGGGCACGGCGGAGACCTGGCCGTAGGAGAAGCTGTAGCCGCCGCTCACGGGATGGCTGTCGGCGGAGATGACCCGGTAGCTGACGAGGTAGGTGCCCTTCGGGCCGCCGGACTTGAGCGGGATGACGAGCTCGGTGTCGCGCGCGGCGGGCTTGCCCGTGTCGGCTCGGCTGCCGTCGGGCGCGATGACCCGGATCTTGTCGGCGACGATTCGCACGGGCTCGCTGAAGGTGAGTGTGATCTCGCCGGGCAGCTGGTCCACGACCGTGCCGGCGACGGGCGCGGTGCGCTCGATGATCGCGTGCGCGCCCGCGGGCGAGGCGGGGAGCAGCAGGATCAGCAGCGCCCCGAAGAGCGTCGCCAGGGGGATGGACCAAGCGCGGCGGGTCATGCCGACCATGATTTCGCGAATTTCTCGGAGATGCTGCCGCGGGGGTCGGGTTTATACGATCCGTCACGTTGCCGGGACGCACCGCTATGCGCCGTCATGGATGTCACCGTCGCGCGATAGAGTGCCGGACCATGACGACCACACGCCTGGAGCCGGGTGACACCGCTCCCGATTTCACGCTGCAGACGGATCGCGACGAGCCCCTGTCGCTCGCCGACCTCCGGGGGCGCAAGGTCGTCCTCTATGCCTATCCAGCGGCGATGACGCCCGGCTGCACCAAGCAGGCGTGCGACTTCCGTGACAATCTCGCCTCGCTCAAGGCCGCCGGCTACGAGATCGTCGGCATCTCGCCGGACTCCCCGGCGAAGCTGGCCCAGTTCCGCGAGCGCGACGCGATCACGTTCCCGCTCGTGTCGGACCCGGACCGGGCGGTCCTCAAGGCATATGGCGCGTTCGGCGAGAAGCAGAACTACGGCCGCACGGTGCTGGGCGTGATCCGCTCGACCTTCGTCATCGACGAGAAGGGGCAGATCGAGCGCGCGCTGTACAACGTGAAGGCCACAGGACACGTAGCGAAGCTCCGCCGGGACTTAGGACTGGACTGACGCGTCGCGCAAACACATCGGTAATGCGGCTGAAACGGGCCGTGCCTAGCCTCTCGCCATGGCGGACATCTTCGACGACTATTCGATGTCCGGGGCCATGTTCGAGGCGTGGGACGAGATGTTCGAGCGCCCCGGTCTGCCGCGGTCGCCGTACCGTTCGCTGTTCGCCGCGCTGCAGCCGCTCGCCCCGGCCGACCTGAGGTTCCGCGCCGACCAGCTGGCCCGGGTCTTCACGGACCGGGGGGTCACGTTCGCCTATGCGGGCGAGGAGCGTCCCTTCCCGCTGGACCTGATCCCCCGGATCCTCGACGCCCACGAGTGGGACCTGCTGACCGCGGCCGTGCAGCAGCGGGTCAAGGCACTCGAGGCGTTCCTCGCCGACATCTACGGCGCCGGCCGCGTGTTCGCCGACGGCGTCGTGCCCCGGAAGCTGATCACCACCAGCGCGCACTTCCACCGCCAGGCATACGGCATCGAGCCGGCCAACGGGGTCCGAGTGCACATCAGCGGCGTCGACCTGATCCGGGACGAGGAGGGCAGGTTCCGCGTCCTGGAGGACAACCTGCGCATCCCGTCCGGGGTGTCGTACGTGATCGAGAACCGCCGCGCCCTGACCCACACGATGCCGGCGTTGTTCGCCGAGGCGCGGGTCAGGCCGGTCGACGACTACCCGGCCCGGCTCCTGGCGGCGCTGCGGGCCGCGGCGCCGGAGGGCGTCGAGGACCCCACGGTGGTCGTGCTGACGCCGGGCGTCTACAACGCCGCCTACTTCGAGCACGCGCTGCTCGCCCGGCTGATGGGCGTGGAGCTGGTGGAGGGGCGCGACCTCGTCTGCAGCGGCAACCGGGTCCGGATGCGCACCACGCAGGGCGAGCGGCCGGTGCACGTGGTGTACCGGCGGGTCGACGACGAGTTCATCGACCCGTTGCACTTCCGGCCCGACTCGGTGATCGGCTGCCCGGGCATCGTCAACGCGGCCCGCGCGGGCCAGGTCACGCTCGCCAACGCGGTGGGCAACGGCGTCGCCGACGACAAGCTCGTCTACACGTACGTGCCGGACCTCATCCGGTACTACCTGTCGGAGGAGCCACTCATCGACAACGTCGAGACGTACCGGCTGGACGACCGCGACCCGGAGGTCCTCCACGACGTGCTCGGCCGGCTCGACCAGCTCGTGCTGAAGCCGGTCGACGGCGCGGGCGGCAAGGGCATCGTGATCGGCCCGCAGGCGTCGGACGAGACCCTCGCCGCGCTCAGGACGCAGGTCGAGCGGGACCCGCGGGGCTGGATCGCGCAGCGGCCGGTGGCGTTGTCGACGTCGCCGACGCTGCTCGGGGACCGGGTCGCGCCGCGCCACATCGACCTGCGGCCGTTCGCGGTCAACGACGGCGACGAGATCTGGCTGGTGCCCGGCGGCCTGACCCGCGTCGCGTTGCCGGAGGGCGCGCTCGTCGTCAACTCCAGTCAGGGCGGCGGTTCCAAGGACACCTGGGTGCTCGCGCATCCGACCGACCCCGCGCCGTCAGTACCGCAGAAACACAAACTGCCCGAGCCGCGTGAGGCCGGTGGCGGCCCCCGCGACTCCGGCCCGGCCGCCGCGCAGCTCGCCGGTCAACAGCAGCAACAACAGTAGGAGGGGCCGTGCTCAGCCGCATCGCGGAGTCCCTGTTCTGGATCGGCCGCTACGTCGAGCGCGCCGACGACACCGCCCGCATCCTCGACGCGTTCCTCGGCCGGCTCCTGGAGGACCCGTGGGCCGACGAGGACGCCGCGTGCCGGACGCTGATGTCGGTGCTCGGCGCGCCCGCGCCGCAGGACCGTCGGATCACCACGGGCGACGTGCTGGAGCTGCTCGCGTTCGACGCGGAGGACCCGAGCGCGATCTCCGGCGCGATCGTCGCCGCCCGTGACAACGCGCGCGGTGTCCGCGAGACGATCTCCAGCGAGATGTGGGAGTGCCTCAACGTCACCTGGCACACGCTCGCGTCCCGGCGGGTCGCGGCTGAGCGGCTCGGACCGACCGTGTTCCTCAGCTTCGTCCGGGAGCGTTCGGCGGTACTGGCGGGGCTGGCTGAATCCACGATGAGCCGCGACGACGGATGGCGGTTCCTCGTGCTGGGGCGCAGCCTGGAGCGCGTCGACATGACCGCACGGCTGCTGTCGATCCAGACCAACACCACGGACGAGATCACGGGCTGGCGGACCGTGCTGCGCTCCTGTGGCGCCGACGAGGCGTTCCTGCGTACCCACGGCGGCACGTTCGACCCGCAGCGGGTCACGGAGTTCCTGCTGCTGGACCGGCTGTTCCCGCGGTCGGCGCTGCACGCGCTGGGCACCGCCGAGCAGTGCCTGCGCGAGCTGGCACCGACGACCGAGCGGGCCGGCGTCACCGACGCGGCGCGCCGGCCGATCGGGCAGATCCGCACCCGGCTCGAGTACGCCGACACCGCCACCCTCCTGGCGGAGCTGCCGCAGCACCTACGGGCGCTGCAACAGACCTGCGCCACGGCCAGCGCGGCGATCACGGCCCGCTACTTCCCGCAGTCAACCCCCGTCACCTGGGGCACCGTCGCATGGGGTGGATCATGAGTTGGCGTCTCAAGATCAGGCATGTCACCGGCTACCGGTACGCGGGCACCGTCTCCGCGTCCTACAACGAGGCGCGGCTGACCCCGCTGACGCTGCCCTGGCAGACCACGCTGTTCAGCCAGGTCGAGGTCACGCCGGGGGCGACGACCTACCGGTACCACGACTACTGGGCGACGCAGGTGACCGCGTTCGACCTGCACCGGCCGCACCAGCAGCTGCGGGTCGTGTCCAGCAGCCTCGTCGAGGTGACGCCGCCGCCCCGGCCGGTCGTCGACCTCGGCTGGTCGGAGCTGGCCGCCGACGCGGTCCTCGACACCCACGCGGAGCTGCTGACGGAGCGCCCGCTGACGGCCGTCGACGCCGATCTGGCCGGTGAGGCGTGGGACGCGGTGGCCGGCAGGTCGCCGAAGGCCTCCGCCGAAGCGTTGTCGCATTGGGTACGGGAGAACGTCGCCTACGTGCCCGGATCCACCGGCGTGCAGACGAGCGCCCAGGAGGCGTGGAAGCTGCGCAAGGGGGTCTGCCAGGACATCGCGCACCTGACCGTCGGGCTGCTGCGGGCCAGGGGTGTCCCGGCCCGGTATGTGTCGGGTTATCTGCACCCGAAGGCCGAGGCGGAGATCGGCGAGACGGTCGCGGGGCAGAGCCACGCCTGGGTCGAATGGTGGGCCGGCGATTGGACAGGCTTCGATCCCACGAACGGGATCCCGGTCGGCCCGCGGCACGTGGTGGTCGCCCGTGGCCGCGACTACGACGACGTGCCGCCACTGCGCGGCGTCTATCACGGCGCGCCGAGCAAACACCTCGGGGTCACCGTCGAGATCACGCGCCTGGCCTGAGTAGAGTGATGCCCGGTCATACGCGGGGCCGTAGCCCAATGGCAGAGGCACACGGTTTAGGTCCGTGCCAGTGTGAGTTCGACTCTCACCGGCCCCACGTTTATCTCGGATGTATTTCGTCGTACCCGGCTCGTACACTCGGCCGCATCATGACGAAGCTGAATCAGATCATCGCGGTCGAGAAGGGCGTCAAGTCGCGCTCCTTCCAGGAACTGACCGACGCGCACCACGTGCTGCAGAAGCCCGCCCTGCTCGCGGGCATCGCGCGCACCTACCGCCCGAAGGACGAGGAGGGCGAGCAGCTGCCGCCCGAGTCCACCCGCGTGCAGGTCAAGGCCGACGAGATCCTGCGGCAGACCGCCACCATCCTGACCCGGCTCTTCGACGTCACCGCGACGAAGGACTGGACCAACTGCGTCGCCCGCGCCGACGTCGTCGTCGACGGCACGCCGCTGCTGCGGGACGTGCCGGTGTCCTACCTGCTGTTCCTGGAGAAGCAGCTGGTCGACCTGCTGACGTTCGTGCGGAAGCTGCCGGTGCTCGACGCGTCCGAGTCGTGGGTGTATGACGCCTCCGCGGACTGCTATGCGACCGAGCCGACGCAGACCACCCGGACCAAGAAGATCCCGCGCAACCACGTGAAGGCCGAGGCCACGGAGAAGCACCCGGCGCAGGTCGAGGTGTACTACGAGGACGTCGTGATCGGCTACTGGAAGACCGTGAAGTTCTCCGGCGCGCTGCCCGCCCAGCGGGTCAACGAGCTGGTGGAGCGGGTCGAGAAGCTCCAGGCCGCGGTGAAGTTCGCCCGCGAGGAGGCCAACGGCGCGGAGGTCGTGCAGCAGGAGGCCGGCGAGAAAGTGTTTCGCTTCCTCTTCTCCTGACGACTAAGATCGGTGGTGCGCAAGGAGCGCAGACTGAACCTGAGGCTCAGTTTGACAGGTGCGCGCGGTGTCAATGTGAAGGTTCGATTCCTTCCGCCGTCACTCGTGACGGCGTAGCCCAATGGCAGAGGCGGCCGCGGGAGCCGAAACACAAACTCAACTTCTCGCTCCAGTCTGAGCATTCGCCGCTCAACACCGGATCGACCGATCGCAGACCTCGTCGTCGAGGCTACGGGTTCAACTCCCGTTCGGGCCTCCAAGCACGGCCCGATAGCTCAATCGCAGAGCGCGACGCCTTCAAGCTGATCTGCGATCTTAAACGTGCCGGTGTGTGCAATTGGGCGGCAAATCGAGGCCCGGGGATGGATACTCCCCGGGCTTCACCAATTCCGGCGTCAGCGGGCGCTGCTGCGCATCCGGTTCAGGGCCGCCTCGGCCTCGTCGGGGTCGTCGACGCTGACCGTGAACTGGCGACCGGCGAAGTCGAACAGGAGCGCCGGCCCTGACCGTACGATGACCGCCCGGCCGCGACCGGGAATCCAGGTCCACCCCCATCGCTGGGCGATGCTGGACTGCACGTCGACGGCGCGCAGGCTGTTGACCATGCGCAGCGGCACCTGGATCGGCGGCATCGGCAGCAGCCCGTGCCGGATGCGGACGTTGTACATGCTGATCTGCACGCTGACGTGTGCCATCGCGGCGGCCCAGACCAGGGCGGCGAGCGCGGCGACGAACAGCAGCGCGGCGGCCGCAAGGGTCTTCGGCCGGTCGAACGGGTGCTCCGGGAAGAGCGTCACGGCCGCCGCGGCGCAGGCCACCGCCACGAGGGCGCCGACGCCGGCGCGGCGGTGCCCGATCGCCTGTCCCGACCAAAGCAGAAACGACACGGGCGTTGTTCTACCAGAGGCGCCGCCTCATGCGGCGCGGGCCCTGATGGCGTCGGCGAGGTGGGTCAGCGACTGCACGACGGCGTTGCTGCCCTCGCCGCCGTGCAGCATCTTGCGGGGCTCGCGGATGCGTTCGACACCGATGGCGTGGGCGCCGGCCCGCTGCGTGGCGGACATGGCCGAGAAGGTCGCGCACACCACCGCCGTCTCGCCTGGGTGGGCGCCGATCGCCTCCAGTACAGGAGCCATCGTGCGGACGGCAGGGTGTCGCATCGCGAATCCCCGGCCCAGTGCCGGCCCGACCAGGGCGCGCAGGCCGTGGTGCTGCAGGAAGCGACCCACCGCCGACTCGCTGTGCGGTGCGTAGACGGTGACGGCGCGGCCGGTGGCGCGGCAGGCCTCGAGGAGGGCGGGCGCGCCGGCCGTGATCGGTGCCTGCCCGGCCGCGTCGAGCTCCGCGTCGTGGACGAGCTGCTCGGCGCGCCTGCCGAGGTCCTCGCCCGCGGTGTACGCCTCGGCCAGCATGTCGAACGGGTTGCCGCTCACGCCGACCATGATCGACATCTGGTGGCCGGTGTCCAGCAGCATCTCGCGGATCTGCCCGGCGACGGCCTCGGGCTCGGGCAGCAGGTTGCCGAGCACGCTGAACGTCAGGACCACGTGCCCGGTCCGGTCGAGGATCTCGGCGAGGTGGGGCCGGACCCGCAGGGGCGTCACCCCTTGATCATGACCCGTCACCCGCCCCGCCGGGTCCGTTATGCCACGATCACCTCGTCGCCCACAGCGATCTTGCCCTCGTGGTCCGGGATGAGGTTGACGCCGAACAGCAGGCCTTCCGGGAAGCGGCGGCGCTCGCCGAGCACGCGCAGCGGCTGGCGGCCCTTCTCGCCGGTCTCCGGGTCGATGGTGGTCAGGACGCAGCGGCTGCACGCCTTCGGCACCCGGAACGACACGTCGCCGATGACGACCCGCCGGCCGATCCAGGTGTCCTCGGCCCAGGCGGTCGCGCCGCCGACGACCACGTTGGGCCGGAAGCGGGTCATCCCGACGGGCTCGTCGCCGCCCTCGACCAGCCAGTCGTTGACCGCGTCGAGCGAGGCCGCGTTGGCCAGCAGCAGCGGGAAGCCGTCGGCGAAGCTGACCCGGTCGCCGGGCTCGCTGTAGTCCGGCTCGACCGGGCGGCGGGTCGGGTCGTCGAGCCAGACGAGGCTGACGGGGCGGCCGATCACGCCGGAGACCCACCGGTCGGCGGCGTCCCCGGCCGGCGTGGCGGCGATCGACAGAGAGAAGTGCCGGACGTCCGTGGTGGCGCCTCGCGGCGACGGAACCCACAGGTCCGGGGCGCCGGGCGCCCGCAGTGTCAGCCCGCCGTCGCGCGGCTCGGGCCGGATGCGCCCGAGGGCCGGGGTGTCACGCTGGGTGACGAGCTTCGCGTCGCCGTCGACGACGAGCCAGCGGCGGTCGCCGGCCAGCCCCCACGGCTCCACCTCGGCGGAGGCCGCCTCCACTCGATAGCAGCTCTTGACGGGGTAGGTAGCCAGGTAGGTCAACCGCACGCCGCGAGCGTCGCACGCCGACCCCGTGGTTAGGCAACACTATGAATGAGTTGATGCGCTTGACTCGATCATGAATGTACTCTTACATTCGGGCGGTGACATCGGAGATGGAGCGGCGACTGCTGGAGCTGTTCGACGGGCAGCGGCTCACGCCCGCCCAGCGGCGCATCGCCCGCTGCCTGGTCGACAACGCCGGCCAGGCCGGCTATCTGTCCAGCGGCGACGTGGCCACGCTCGCCGGGGTGAGCCAGCCGTCGGTCACCAGGTTCGCCACGGCGCTGGGCTTCGACGGCTATCACGCGCTCCGCGACGAGATCCGGGTCACGTTCGACGGTTACCAGCACCGCCCGCCCCGCGACGACGAGCCGGTCGAGACCGAGACCAACCAGTTCCAGCAGGCGCTGGGCGCCGAGATCGCCAACCTGCAGCGCCTCGCCGACGCGCTCGCCGACCCCAAGCCGCTCGCCGAGGCGGGCCGGGTGCTCATCGGCAGCCGGCCGCTGCCCGTGTTCGGCATGCGGGCCGCCCGCGCCCTGGCGACGGCGTTCAGCTACTTCGCCGCCAAGGTCCACCCCGACGTGCGGCCGCTGCACGAGCACGGCAGTCTGCTGGCGGATCGGCTGGATCAGGCACGCACGGCGGGCGCAGTTGCGATGCTGGCGTTTGTGCTGCCCCGGTATCCGCGCGAGGCGGTCGACGCGCTGCGGGAGGCACGCGCCGCCGGTCTCACCGTCGTGACCGTCACGGACTCGCCGGTCAGCCCCGCCGCCGCCGAGTCCGACATCGTCCTGCCCGCGCCCGTCGGGTCGCGGCTGGTGTTCGACTCCCACAGCGCACCGACGGCGATGGTGACGATGCTGCTGCAGGCCATGTGCGACGCCGCCCCGACCGAGACCCAGGCCCGACTCGAGGCGTTCGAGCGGGCCGCCGCCACCCGCCAGGTCTTCCTGCCCTAACCCGAGGAGTTCGATGGAGACGGTCCGTGCCCCTCGCGGCACCAAGCTGACGGCCCGGGGCTGGCAGCAGGAAGCCGCGCTGCGCATGCTGATGAACAACCTCGATCCCGACGTCGCCGAGCGGCCGCAGGACCTGGTCGTCTATGGCGGCACGGGCAAGGCGGCGCGCGACTGGCCGTCGTTCCGCGCGCTGGTGCGCACGCTCACGACGCTGGCGCCCGACGAGACGATGCTGGTGCAGTCCGGCCGCCCCGTCGGCGTGCTGCAGACCCACGAGTGGGCGCCACGGGTGCTGATCGCCAACTCCAACCTCGTCGGCGACTGGGCGACCTGGCCCGAGTTCCGGCGCCTCGAAGCGCTCGGCCTGACCATGTATGGGCAGATGACCGCCGGCTCCTGGATCTACATCGGCACCCAGGGCATCCTGCAGGGCACCTACGAGACGTTCGCGGCGGTGGCGGCCAAGCGCTTCGGCGGCACCCTCGCCGGCACGCTGACGCTCACCGCGGGCTGCGGCGGCATGGGCGGCGCCCAGCCGCTCGCCGTCACGATGAATGGTGGCGCCTGCCTGATCGTCGACGTCGACCGCACGCGTCTGGAGCGGCGGGTCGCGACCCGCTACCTCGACGTCATCGCCGACTCGCTCGAAGAAGGGGTGCGGCTCGCGGTCGAGGCGCAGATCGCCCGGCGGGCGCTGTCGGTCGGCGTCGTCGGCAACGCCGCACTGCTGCTGCCCGAGCTGCTGCGCATGGGCGTGCCGGTCGACATCGTCACCGACCAGACCTCCGCGCACGACCCGCTGTCCTACGTGCCGAGCGGGGTCGATCCCGGCGACGCCGCCGACTACGCGGCGAAGAAGCCCGAGGAGTTCACCGAGCGGGCCCGCCACTCGATGGCCCGCCACGTCGAGGCGATGGTCGGGTTCCTCGACGGGGGCGCCGAGGTCTTCGACTACGGCAACTCGATCCGCGGCGAGGCGCAGCTGGGTGGTTTCGACCGGGCGTTCGCGTTCCCCGGCTTCGTCCCGGCGTACATCCGGCCGCTGTTCTGCGAGGGCAAGGGCCCGTTCCGCTGGGCCGCCCTGTCGGGCAACCCGGCCGACATCGCCGCCACCGACCGGGCCGTGCTCGACCTCTTCCCCGACAACGACTCGCTGCACCGCTGGATCCGCATGGCCAGCGAGCGGGTCGCGTTCCAGGGGCTGCCCGCCAGGATCTGCTGGCTCGGGCAGGGCGAGCGCGACAAGGCCGGCCTGAGGTTCAACGAGATGGTCGCCGACGGCACCGTCGAGGCGCCGCTGGTGATCGGCCGCGACCACCTCGACACCGGCTCCGTCGCCTCGCCCTACCGGGAGACCGAGTCGATGCGCGACGGCTCCGACGCGATCGCCGACTGGCCCCTGCTCAACGCGCTGGTCAACACCGCCTCCGGCGCGTCGTGGGTGTCGATCCACCACGGTGGTGGCGTCGGGATCGGCCGCTCGATCCACGCCGGGCAGGTCTCCGTCGCCGACGGCACGGAGCTCGCCGCGCAGAAGCTCGCCAGGGTCCTGACCAACGATCCGGCGATGGGCGTGCTCCGGCACGTCGACGCCGGCTATGACGAGGCCACCGAGGTCGCCGGGCAGACGGGGCTGCGGGTGCCGATGGGAGAGACGTCATGACGATGACCGGTGAGCGGTTCGCGGCGCTGTGGGGTTCGCTCAGCCCCATCGGCATGGCCGGCGGCGACGGCGGCTACCTGCGGCACTCGTGGACGGACGCCGACATGGTGTGCCGGGAGTGGTTCATCGAGGAGGCGATCGACCGCGACCTGGAGGTGGAGGTCGACCGCAACGGCAACCTGTGGGCCTGGTGGGGCGCCCCCGACGGCGAAGGCGCCGTCGTCACCGGCAGCCACCTCGACTCGGTGCCGCACGGCGGCGGCTATGACGGGCCGCTCGGCGTCGTGTCCGGGCTGCTCGCCGTCGACCGGCTCCGCGAGCGGGGCGTCACACCGACCCGCCCCCTGGCCGTGGTGGTCTTCACCGAGGAGGAGGGGGCCCGCTTCGGCGTGCCGTGCCTCGGCTCCCGCCTGCTCACCGGCGCGTTCGACCCGGCGCAGGCGCTGCGGCTGCAGGACCGCGACGGGATCCACCTGGCCGAGGCGATGGGCAAGGCCGGCCTCGACGTCGACACGCTCGGCCCCGACCCCGACCGGCTGGCCCGCATCGGCGCCTTCGTCGAGCTGCACGTCGAGCAGGGCCGCGCCCTCGACGTGCTCGAAGCCCCGGTCGGGGTGGCGAGCGGGATCTGGCCCCACGGGCGCTACCGGCTCGACTTCTCCGGCGAGGGCAACCACGCCGGCACGACCCGGATGCTCGACCGGCACGACCCGATGCTCACCCTCGCGCACACCGTCCTCGCCGCCGACGAGACCGCCAGGGCGCACGGCGCCCACGCCACGGTCGGCCGGGTGGACGTCGCGCCCAACGCGACCAACGCGATCGCCGCCCGCGCCTCGGCGTGGCTGGACGCGCGCGCCGCCGACACCGACACCCTCGACCGGCTCGTCAACGCGATCCGCCAGCGCGCCGAGGAGCGCGCCATGCACGACGGCACCCACGTCGCCCTGCACCCCGAGTCGGTGACCGGGGAGGTGGCCTTCGCCGGCGACGTCAGCCGCCTGGCGGCGCTGGAGCTCGGCGCCCCGGTCCTGCCGACCGCCGCCGGCCACGACGCGGGCGTCCTGTCGAAGCACGTCGACACCGCCATGCTCTTCGTCCGCAACCCCACCGGCATCTCGCACGCCCCGCAGGAGTCGGCCACGGACGCGGACTGCGCGGCCGGCGTCGAGAAGCTCACCGATCTCCTGGCCCGGCTGTGCCGATGACCCCTTCCACCGCCCCGCCGCGCTTCCACTGCGAGTGGGCGTGGCTCGCGGACGGCCTCGCGGCCGACGTGCTGATCGAGGTGGCCGACGGGCGGTTCACCACGGTCACCCCCGGCGTGCCGCTGGCCGCAGGGCTCGACGTGGTCTGGTTGCCGGGGGTGACGCTGCCGGGGTTCGCCAACGCGCACTCGCACGCGTTCCACCGGGCGCTGCGCGGGCGGACGCACGGGGGGCGGGGCACGTTCTGGACGTGGCGCGAGCAGATGTACGCGGTGGCCGCCGCGCTGGACCCCGACTCCTATCACCGGCTCGCCCGGGCCGTGTACGCCGAGATGGCCCTGGCCGGCATCACCTGCGTCGGCGAGTTCCACTATCTGCACCACGGCCCCGACGGCGTGCCCTACGACGAGCCCAACGCGATGGGCGAGGCCCTGATCGCCGCAGCCGCCGACGCCGGCATCAGGATCACGCTGCTGGACACGCTGTACCTGACGTCGAGCGTCGACGGCAGCCCGCTGGAAGGGGTCCAGCGCCGCTTCGGCGACACCGGCGTCGACGGCTGGGCGGACCGCGTCGGCCGGCTCGCCGCACGACCGCACGCGAAGATCGGCGCCGCGGCGCACAGCGTGCGGGCCGTTCCGGCGGCGGCGCTCACCGAGCTCGCCAGGCACACCGAGGGGGTGCCGGTGCACGTACACCTGTCGGAGCAGCGCGCGGAGAACGATGCCTGCCTGGCGGTCCACGGCCGCACCCCCACGGAGCTGCTCGCCGACCGCGGGCTGACCGGGCCACGGGTGACCGCCGTCCACGCGACCCACCTCACCGACACCGACCGCACCGAGCTGGGCGACTCCGGCACCGGGGTGTGCTTCTGCCCCACCACCGAGCGGGACCTCGCCGACGGCATCGGCCACGCCCGCTCGCTGACCGACGCGGGCAGCCCGCTGTCGCTCGGCAGTGACAGCCACGCCGTGATCGACCCGTTCGAGGAGGCGCGCGGCGTCGAGATGCACGAGCGCCTTCACACCGAGCACCGCGGCCACTTCACCGGCGCCGACCTGATCACGGCCGCGACCGCCACCGGTCACGCCGCCCTCGGCTGGACCGACGCGGGCACCATCACCCCCGGCGCCCGCGCCGACCTCGTCACGGTCTCGCTGGCCTCCCCCCGCACCGCCGGCTGCGATCCGGCCGCCGTCATGTTCGCCGCGACCGCCGCCGACGTCCGCCACGTCGTCACCGACGGCCGCGTCATCGTCCGCGACGGGGCCCACCTCACCGTCCCCGACGTCGGCGCCGCCCTGACCGACGCCCTCCACACCACACTCACCGGCAGCCGGCGATGACCCCCACACCCGCCACCATCACCACCCACAGCAGCGCACCCGCCGCCGCGAGCCTCACCGCGACCGCCACCGCCAGCCGCCACATCGCCGTTGCCAGCCGCGTCGTCGTCCGCAGCGGCACCTGCCCCGCCGTCCCCGACGTCGGCGCCGCCCTCCACACCACTCATCGGCAGCCATCAATGGAATCCACACCCGCCATCATCGCCACCCACAGCGACGACAGCGGAGAACCTGCTGCCGTGATCTTCGCCGCCACCGCCACCGCCACCGCCAGCCGCCACGTCGCCGTCGACAGCCGCCTTGCCGCCGTCGACAGCCGCCTTGCCGCCGTCGACGGCCGCGTCATCGCCTGTGACGGCGCCCGCCCCGCCGCGTCCGGTGTCGGCGCAGCACTGGCCGGCGCGCCGGCATCCGCTTCGATCGGCGGGCGGCCGGCGCTGCACCGCCCCGGGCGGGGAACCGCGACCCGCGTAGGTCGACGGCGGCGGTCGCCAGCGACGAGGGCGACGCCCGCCACCGGCTTCAACACAGCCCGAGCGGCCGTGCCGGTCGGGGCAGCGGTCAGAGCGACGCTCACCGCCGGTTTCAGCGCAGCCCGAGCCGCCACGCCGGTCGGGGCAGCGGTCAAGGCGACGCCCACCGCCGGTTTCAGCGCAGCCCGAGCCGCCACGCCGGTCGGGGCAGCGGTCAAGGCGACGCCCACCACCAGCCTCAACACGACCCGAACCACCACGCCGGTCAGGGCAGGCGGGAGAGCGACGCTCGCTGCCAGTGGCCTGGGCGATGGTCGTCGCACCGTGCGGGGTGTCGGCGACGTGGGGATCGGGGGGCGGGGATGAGGTCGATGCTCGTCACCAACATCGGTGAGCTGGTCACGTGTGTGCCGGGGCAGGGTGAGGGGCCGCTCGGGATCAGGCGGCAGGCGGCGCTCGTGGTCGACGATCGCAAGGTGGCGTGGATCGGCCGGGCGGCCGACGCGCCGCCGGCTGACGGGCGGGTGGACGCGGGCGGGGGTGCGGTCGTGCCCGGGTTCGTCGACAGCCACGCGCACCTGGTGTTCGCCGGTGACCGGGCCGGGGAGTTCGCCGCCAGGATGGCGGGTGAGCCGTACACGGGCGGCGGCATCCGCACGACGGTCGGGGCGACCAGGGCGGCCGGTGACGAGCAGCTGCGGACCAACGTGGCGCGGCTGCGGCAGGAGGCGCTGCGGCAGGGCACCACCACGATGGAGATCAAGTCCGGGTACGGGTTGACGGTCGCCGACGAGGCGCGGTCGTTGCGGATCGCGCGGGAGTTCAGCGCCGAGACGACGTTCCTGGGGGCGCATGTGGTGCCGGCCGAATACGCGGGACGGACCGACGACTACGTGAGCCTCGTGTGCGGTCCGATGCTGAGCGCCGCCAGGGGCGCCGGGGCACGGTGGGTCGACGTGTTCTGCGAGCGGGGGGCGTTCGACGCCGACCACTCCCGCGCGATCCTGACCGTCGGCGCCGCCGCGGGGCTCGGCACCAGGATCCACGCCAACCAGCTGACCGCCGGGCCGGGGGTGCGGCTGGCCGTCGAGCTCGGGGCGGCGTCCGCCGACCACTGCACGCATCTCACGCCCGACGACATCGACGCGCTCGCCGGGTCCGCGACGGTGGCGACGCTGCTGCCGGGGGCGGAGTTCTCGACCCGGTCGCCGTACCCGCCGGCGCGGGC
Source organism: Dactylosporangium sp. NPDC006015 (assembly GCF_040614215.1). Classification (NCBI taxonomy): domain Bacteria; kingdom Bacillati; phylum Actinomycetota; class Actinomycetes; order Micromonosporales; family Micromonosporaceae; genus Dactylosporangium; species Dactylosporangium sp. NPDC006015. Next base: position 89,441 of record NZ_JBEXUD010000030.1, on the reverse strand, counting down.
GCTGCTCGACGCCGGCGCGACGGTCGCGCTCGCCACGGACTGCAATCCGGGTTCGTCGTACACGACGTCGATGCCGTTCTGCGTGGCGCTGGCCGTGCGGGAGATGGCGATGACGCCGGCCGAAGCGCTCCTCGCGGCCACCGCCGGCGGCGCCGCCGCACTGCGCCGCGACGACGTCGGGCAGCTGCGGGTCGGCGCGCGCGGCGACCTCGCGATCCTCGACGCACCGTCGTTCCTGCACCTGGCGTACCGGCCGGGTGTGCCCCTCGTATCCACCGTCATGCTCAATGGGGAGCTGGTTTGATCACCGTCACCGCTTCAGGCATCACCCCCGCCGACCTCATCGCGGTCGCCCGGGGCAACGCGCGGGTGACCCTCGCGCAGGACGCGCTCGACGCGATGCGCACCAGCCGGTCGATCGTCGACGCCATCGAGCGTGACGGCCGGCCGGTGTACGGCGTCTCGACCGGCTTCGGCGCGCTCGCCAACACGTTCATCGCGCCGGAGCGCCGCGCCGAGCTGCAGCACGCCCTGATCCGCTCCCACGCCGCCGGCATCGGCGCGCCCATGCCGCGGGAGGTGGTGCGGGCGATGATGCTGCTGCGCATCAGGTCCCTCGCCATGGGGCGTTCCGGTGTACGGCCGGAGGTCGCGTCCGCCCTGGTCGACCTGCTGAACGCGGACATCACGCCATGGGTGCCGGAGCACGGCTCGCTGGGCGCGTCCGGGGACCTCGCGCCCCTGGCGCACTGCGCCCTCGTGCTCATCGGCGAGGGCTGGGTGCTCGCCAAGGACGGCGCCAGGATCAGCGCCACCGACGCGGGGGTCAGCCCGATCGCCCTGTCGTCGAAGGAGGGCCTGGCCCTGATCAACGGCACCGACGGCATGCTCGGCATGTTGTTGATGGCGATCGCCGACGCGGCCCACCTGTTCACGATGGCCGACGTCACCGCCGCGCTGTCGATCGAGGCGATGCTGGGGTCGGACCGGCCGTTCATGCCCGAGCTGCACACGATCCGCCCGCACCCCGGGCAGGCCGCCTCCGCCGCCAACCTGCACCGACTGCTGCAGGACTCGCCGATCATGGACTCGCACCGCGACGACCACGAGCACGCCGTGCAGGACGCGTACTCGATGCGATGCGCGCCCCAGGTCGCCGGCGCCGCCCGCGACACGCTCGAGTTCGCGACGACGGTCGCCGCCCGCGAGCTGCGCTCGATCGTCGACAACCCCGTCGTCCTCACCGACGGCCGGGTCGAGTCGACGGGCAACTTCCACGGGGCGCCGCTCGGGTTCGCCGCCGACTTCCTCGCGATCGCCGCGGCCGAGGTGGGCGCGATCGCCGAACGCCGCGTCGACCGCATGCTCGACGTCTGCCGGTCGCGTGACCTGCCGCCGTTCCTCACGCCCGACGCGGGGGTCAACTCGGGGCTGATGATCGCGCAGTACACGGCGGCGGGCATCGTCGCGGAGAACCGGCGCCTCGCGTCCCCGGCCAGTGTCGACTCCCTGCCCACGTCGGGCATGCAGGAGGACCACGTCTCGATGGGCTGGGCCGCGACCCGCAAGCTCCGCACAGTCCTGGACAACCTGTGCAGCATCCTCGCGGTCGAGCTGCTGTCCGCGGTACGGGGGCTGCAACTGCGCGCTCCGCTCACCCCGTCGGTGGCGGGCAGGATCGCGATGGCCGCGGTCGAGGAGCACGCCGGCGGGCCGGGCCCTGACGTGTTCCTCGCCCCGGTCCTGGAGGCGGTGCGGGCGACCGTCTCGGGCCCCGCCCTGCGCGCCGCCATCGAGCGGGAGGTCGGCACCCTGGCCTGAGGGCCGTCGCCGGCGCTGCCTGCGGCGCGCTCCGACACGGGTCGGGGCGGCACGTGATGCGATGTGTCCGCTCCGGTCACCGAGCGCGGCAGGATCTTCCGCCTCAGGTCGAGCGGCAGGAAACGCTGGGGTGCCGGAGCATCCGGGGGTTCCTGCCGCTCACGCGGGTGAGGACGGGTGGGTCAGAGGGTGGCGGCCAGGGCGCGGAAGGCCTTGCCGCGGTGGCTGATGGCGTCCTTCTCAGCGGGGGGAAGCTCGGCGGTGGTCAGCTCGTAGCCGGCGGCGACGAAGATCGGGTCGTAGCCGAAGCCGCCGTCGCCGCGGGGGGACCTGATCAGGTGGCCGGGCATCTCGCCGCGGAAGACCTGCTCGCGGCCGTCGGGCCAGACGAGGGCGGCGGCGCAGACGAAGGCGCCGCCCAGGTGCTCGTCGGGGACGTCGGCGACCTGGGCCAGGACGAGGCGGAGGTTGGCGCCGTCGCGGTCAGAGGTGCCGCTGGGCAGGCCGGACCAGCGGGCGCTGAAGACGCCGGGCATGCCGTTGAGGGCGTCGACGGCCAGGCCGGAGTCGTCGCCGACGCTGGGCAGGCCGGTGATGGTGGCCGCCTCGCGGGCCTTGAGCAGGGCGTTCTCCTCGAAGGTGAGGCCGGTCTCCGGGGACTCCGGATACGGGGGCACGTCGTCGAGGCCGACCAGCGAGACGTGCGGCGCGGCCTCGGCAAGGACGCGGCGCAGCTCGACGAGCTTCTTCTGGTTGCGGGTCGCGAGCAGCAGCTTCATCCGGCGATCGCCTTCTGCTGGAGGGTGGTGAGCTCCGCGCAGCCGAGGGCGCCCAGGTCGACGAGGAGGTCGAGCTCGGCGCGCGAGAACACGGCCTGCTCGCCGGTGCCCTGGACCTCGACGAAGTCGCCGGCGCCAGTGCAGACGACGTTCATGTCGACGTCGGCGATGACGTCCTCCTCGTAGCAGAGGTCGAGGCGCGGCTCGCCGGCGATGATGCCGACGCTGACGGCGGCGACGGAGCGGTGCAGGACCTGCGCGGGCTTGCCGGCCAGCTTCTTGTTGGCGGCCAGGTAGGCGACGGCGTCGGCGAGGGCGACGTAGGCCCCGGTGATGGCGGCGGTGCGGGTGCCGCCGTCGGCCTGCAGGACGTCGCAGTCGAGGACGATCGAGTTCTCGCCGAGGGCCTTGAGGTCGATGCAGGCACGGAGGCTGCGGCCGATGAGGCGGGAGATCTCGTGGGTACGGCCGCCGATCTTGCCCTTGACGCTCTCGCGGTCGTTGCGGGTCGTGGTGGCGCGGGGCAGCATCGCGTACTCGGCGGTGAGCCAGCCCAGCCCGGAACCCTTCCGCCAGCGGGGCACCCCTTCGGTGACGCTGGCCGTGCACAGCACCCGGGTGTTGCCGAACTCGATGAGCACGGACCCTTCCGGGTGCATGCTCCACTGGCGGGTGATCGATACGGGCCGAAGTTGATCTGCTGCGCGAGCATCCGGACGAGCCATGCGTCCAGCCTAGTCAAACCACCCGGTCGGGCAGCGACAGGCCCGGGGGGAGCTCGGGCGCGAGGTCGGCGGACAGGTTGCCGGCGTCGCGGCCCAGCAGCTCCGTGACGGCCAGGCCGAACAGGCCCGGCAGCAGGTCCGTCGAGCGGCGGATCATCCAGCGGGTGCCCTGGGTCGCCATCCACCACGCCTGCGCGGTGCGGGTCGGCGGCGGGCTGCTCGGCGCCGGGTCGGGGCGGGTGCCGATGCCGCCGCCGAGGCGGGCCGCGAGCAGGTCGAAGAACGAGCAGGCGAGGAAGCGGTGCCCCCGTTCGCTCGGGTGGAGGCGGTCGACGCTCCACATGCGGCGGTCGTACGAGTCGGTGTTGCCCGCGGCGTCGAAGTGCACGGTGGCGTGCCGGGCGGCGACGAGGTCCGCGGCGGCGTTCAGGTCGCGCATCCGCCGGGCGAGCGGGCGGGCCAGGGGGCCGGGCAGCCCGAACATGCGGCCCGGGTCCGGCAGTCGGATGGTGAGGACCTCGGCGCCGGTCGCGCGGAGGGCGGCGACGGTGCGCTCCAGGTTGCGGGCGACCCGCGTGGCGTCGAACGGGCTGCGCAGCGTGTCGTTGGTGCCGACGAGGACGGCGGCGACGTCGGGGCGCAGCTCGAGGGCGCGGGGCAGCTGTTCGGTGACGACGTCGGCGCTCTGGGCGCCGCTGCGGGCGATGTTGTGCAGCCGGGCGCCGAGCGCGGCGGCGAGGATCGGTGCCCAGCCGCGCCAGGAGCCGTCGGGCATCCTGTCCCCGAAGCCGACGGTGGTGGAGTCGCCGAGCGCGACGAAGACGGTCACGGCACACCCGCCGAGACGGGGACGTCGTGCACGGCGAGGAACCCGGCGACGGCCGCCGGCCAGGAGTACCGCTCGGCGCGGTCCCGGGCGGCCCGCCGGCGCTCGTCCGCGGGTCGGGCCAGCACCTCCAGTACACCGGCCGCGAAATCCGACAGGACGGCCGCTCCGGCACCGCCGATGACTTCGGGCAGGGCCGATGCCGAGGACACGACGACGGGCGTCCCGCAGGCGAGGGCCTCCAGCGCGGCGAGGCCGAACGTCTCGATCGGGCCGGGGGCGAGGACCACGTCGGCGGTGGCGAGGAGCGAGGCGACGGCGGTGCGGTCGGCGACGAACTGCATGAAGTGCACCGCGTGCCCTGCGTAGTTCTCGGCCAGCTCCTGCAGCCGGGGGCGCAGCGGCCCGTCGCCGGCGACGACCAGGACCGCGTCGACGCCCTGGGCGCGAAGGGCGATGAGGGCCTCGACGGAGCGTTCGGGGCGCTTCTCGGTCGAGAGCCGGCCGCAGTGCACCAGCAGCACCTGGCCGGGGGCCGCGAACTGCGCGCGCAGGGCCGGCGACGCCCGCGAGGGGTGGAACAGGCCGAGGTCGACGCCGAGCGGGACGCGGACGAGGTTGCCGGCGCCGATCCGGTCGAACTCGGCCGCGGCCCAGGCGGTGGTGCACAGGATCTGGTCGTAGGCGCGGTGGCTGCGGGCGTTGAGCAGGTCAGCGCAGGCCGCCCCGACCGGCCCGGCGAAGCTGAGCAGCCCGGCGAGGCTCTCGTGCGACACCATGACGGCGGGGATGCCCCGGTCGCGGGCCCAGCGGCCGGTCCAGCGCAGCGTGAACCGGTCGGAGACCTCCAGCCGGTCGGGCTGGAGGCGGTCGAGGAGCTTGGCGAGGCGGCGCCGGTGGATGAGCACCCGGTAGCCGCCGGTGCCGGGCACGACCGGGCCGGGCAGCGTGATCACCCGGCCCTGCGCGTCGGACACGTCGGAGTGCTCCTCGCCGGGCACGATCAGGATCGACTCGTGGCCCGCGGCGACGTAGCCCTCGCCGAGGGCGCGCAGGGCGGTGCGGAGACCGCCGGACCGGGGCATGACGAAGTTCGCCAGGCGGACGATCCTCACGCGGACACCGCCGGCACGGTCACCGGGACGACGGAGGTGTAGTGCCGGATCAGCTCGTCGCCGACCGCCGACCAGCTGCGGGCCGCGACCGCGACCCGGGCGGCGAGGCCCATCGCCTGCCGGCGCTCGGGGTCGGCGACCAGGTCGGTGACCGCGTCGCGCAACGCCAGCGCGTCGCAGGGCGGCACCAGCAGCCCGGTGCGGCCGTCGTCCACGAGGTCGAGCGGGCCGCCCTGGGCGGGGGCGACCACCGGAACACCCGATGCGAGGGCTTCCTGGACCGTCTGGCCGAACGTCTCGAAGGGCCCGGTGTGGGCGAACACGTCGAGGCTGGCGTAGAGCCGGGCGAGCTGGTCGCCGCGGCGCTCGCCGAGGAAGGCGGCGCCGGGCATGGCGCGCTCCAGGGCGGCGCGGGCGGGGCCGTCGCCGACGACCACGACGCGGACGCCGGGGATGCGGCTCAGCGGCGCGAGCAGGTCGACGCGCTTCTCCACGGCGAGCCGGCCGACGTAGCCGACGAGCACGGACCGGTCGGTGCCCAGCAGGGCCCGGCGGAGGGCGGCGCTGCGGCGGCCGGGGTCGAAGCGGGCGGCGTCGACGCCGCGGCGCCACAGCCAGACCCGCTCGATGCCGTGGCTGTGCAGGGCCGTGGCGGCGGCGGTGGACGGTGCGAGGGTCCGGTCGGCGGCGTTGTGGATGCGGCGCAGCCACCGCCACGCGGCCTGCTCGCCGAGGCCGGAGTGGTAGTACAGGCGGGCGTAGGCGGGGACGTCCGTCTGGTACACGGCGACGGTCGGCAGGCCGAGCGACGCGGCGACCGTCATGCCGCGGGCGCCGAGCACGAACGGGCTGGCCAGGTGGACCAGGTCGGTGCGGTGGGCCCGCAGCGCGGCGGCCAGCCGACGGCTGGGCAGGCCGAGCCGGAAGGTCCCGTAGCCGGGGGTGGCGACCGAGGGGACCCGGATGATCTCGTACGGGAAGGCGCCGGTGACCGACCGCGCCCCGGAGGAGGGCTGAGGGGCGATCACGAGGGGCTCGTGGCCTCGCGCGACGAGGTGTTCGGCGACCCGTACGACGGAGTGGGCGACGCCGTTCACATCGGGCGGGAACGATTCGGTGACGATCGCGATCCGCATGCCGACACCATGGGGTCGGCGACCGTGCATGCGGCCACCATCGACTGACCAAACGGCGAACGCTGCCTAAATGTCGTACCTCGCGCCGGGCCGGACGATGTCGATCGGCCCGTCGAACGCGGCCTGCGCCGCCTCCAGGGTCAGCGCCTCGCTCCCCCACGCCGGCACCAGGTGCGTCAGCAGCAGCCGGCCGACCTCGGCCTTGGTGGCGTGCTCGGCCGCCTCGCGCCCGGTGAGGTGCAGGTCCGGCGGGTTGTCGGCGCCGTCGAGGTAGCTCGCCTCGCACAGGAACAGGTCCGCGCCCTGGGCGAGGCGGATCAGCTGGTCGCAGGCGGCGGTGTCGGCGGAGTACGTGATGACCCGGCCCCCGTGCTCGATGCGCACGCCGTAGGTCTCTATCGGGTGGTTGACCCGGTCGACGGTGACGTGGAGCGGGCCGATCGGGAAGCTGCCCGGCTGCAGCGAGTAGAACGTGTAGACGTCGCTGATCGCCATCGGCTCGTTCTCCCCGCCGTACGCGGCGGAGATGCGCTCGGGCGCGGCGACCGGCGCGTAGACGGGCAGCGGCGGCAGCGGGCCGGACGGTGCGTAGCGCCTGGCCACTATGTAGGAGCACGCGTCGAGCATGTGGTCGCAGTGCAGGTGCGTGAGCAGGATGGCGTCGACGTTGTAGAGGCCGGAGAACCGTTGCAGCGTCGACATCGACCCGGGGCCGAAGTCCACCAGCAGCCGGAACCCGTCCGCCTCGACGAGATACGCCGAGCAGGGCGCCTCGGGTCCCGGGAAGCTGCCGGCGCAGCCGAGAACGGTGAGCCTCATGCTTCCCCTAAGAACAACGCGGGCGCGCCACTGTGGATCACGCCGGTCAGGTGAGGATAGTTCGTCAACCCGGGGTGCCGGATGACGGCACCGGCACAGCAACCGGGCGCGGACGGACTGCACCGGCGGGGGTTGCCCGGCCGGTTGCTGCCGATGGGCAAGTCCGTCACGTGGCGCAGCCTACGCCGGACTGGCAGGCAAGGCTGAACGATCGGACGGCAGATGTCGCCAACGTGACAGGGTCGCGTGACGCCGGGCGCCCGGGCTCGTTGGGATTCGTAAGCCACCAAACGACCCCGGGCAACAGGAGTGGACGTGACCGTCGAGGTGTCCAGGACCAAGCGGCTGCGGCAGCAGCTTCCCGACGCCTTCCGGCTGCCGACGGACCGCGACCCGGCGCCGGAGCCGCGCCACCTCGCCGCCGTCTGCGGCTGGGCGGCGCTGCTCGGCCTCGGCGGCATGGCGGTGGCGCTGCGGGCGTTCGTGGGACTCGTCAGCGCGTCCCGGGGCTGGTACGCGCCGACGGTCATCGTCATCGGGCTCGTCGGCCTGGCGTGCACGATCGCCGCGTTCGCCAGCGTGCACCAGCGGCGCCTGCCGTTCGCTCTGCTCGGCGCCGCTTCGGTGAGCCTGCTGCTCGGGTGGATCGTGACGGGCCTCTAGGCCGCTCTAAGCCCACAGCTGGCCGTCGAGGGCCGACTCGGCGTCGGCGAGGGTGCCGCCATACGCGCCGGTCGACAGGTACTTCCAGCCGCCGTCGGCGACCAGGAACACCACGTCGGCCCGCTTGCCGGCCTTGAGCGCCTGGTGGGCGACCGCGAGGGCGGCGTGCAGCACCGCGCCGGCGGAGAAGCCCACGAACATGCCCTCGACCTCGACGAGCTGGCGGGTCCGCAGCACCGAGTCGCGGGTGCCGACGGAGAAGCGCCTGGTGAGGACGGTCGCGTCGTACAGCTCCGGGACGTAGCCCTCGTCGAGGTTGCGCAGCCCGTAGACCAGCTCGCCGTAGCGGGGCTCGGCGGCGATGATCTCGATGTCCTCGACCTTCTCGCGAAGGTAGCGCCCGATGCCCATCAGCGTGCCCGTGGTGCCGAGACCGGCCACGAAGTGCGTGATGGTCGGCATGTCCCGGAGGATCTCCGGACCGGTCGTCTCGTAGTGCGCCCGGGCGTTGGCCTCGTTGCCGTACTGGTAGAGCATCACCCAGTCGGGATGCTCCGCGGCGATCTCCTTCGCGACCGCGACGGCCCGGTTGGACCCGCCGGCGGCCTCGGAGAAGATGATCTCCGCGCCGTACATCCGCAGCAGCGCGGTGCGCTCCGACGAGACGTTCTCGGGCATGACGCAGACCAGGCGGTAGCCGCGCAGCTTCGCCACCATCGCCAGGGCGATGCCGGTGTTGCCGCTGGTCGGCTCGATGATCGTGTCACCGGGGCGGAGGCGGCCCGCTTCCTCGGCCGCCTTCACCATCCACAACGCGACCCGATCCTTCACGCTGCCCGTCGGGTTGCGGTCCTCGAGCTTGGCCCAGAGGCGGACCTCCGGGCTCGGCGACAGCCTGGGCAACCCGATGAGCGGCGTGTTTCCGCACGCCTCGAGCACCGACTCGTAGCGCGCCACGACAGATCAGCCCCGCAGGGCGTGGGCGGCCGCGAACGCGAACGCGCCACCCGCCACGGCGGGCAGGATCGTCACCGAGTCGCCGTCGTTGAGCTTCGCGTCGAGCGCGCCCAGGAAGCGGACGTCCTCGTCGTTGACATAGACGTTGACGAAGCGGTGCAGGCCACCCTCCGGGGTCAGCAGGCGGGCCTTGATGCCCGAGTGCCGGCTGTCCAGGTCGGCGAGCAGGTCGGCGATGGTGTCACCGGCACCCTCGACGGTCTTGGCACCGCCGGTGTAGCTGCGCAGGATGGTCGGGATGCGAACCTCGATAGCCATGATCATTTCCTCTTGTGTACGAGCGGTGAACTGGACGACTGGACATGGTGCGACGGCAGGCGGCGATCAGCTGCCTGCGCGACACTCGTAGTCGACGGTCGTCGGGCTCTGCCCGAAGAGATATGACTGGACGGCGTGTGAGTCCACGACTGCATTAACTACCTGAACCGGCTCTTCGGTGACGGCTCCGTCCACGATGCGGAACGACCTGATCTCGGTCTGCTCCGGGTCGCGGGTCGAAACCAGCAGATAGTGCGCATTCGGCTCACCCGCGAACGACACGTCCGTCCGCGACGGGTAGGCCTCGGTGGCGGTGTGCGAGTGGTAGACGACCACCGGCTCCTCGTCCGCGTCGTCCATCTCGCGCCACAGCCGCAGCTGCTCCTTCGAGTCGAACTCGTAGAACGTCATGGAGCGGGCGGCATTCTCCATCGGCACGTGCCGGACCGGAGTGTCCGAGCCGGCCGGACCCGCGACGATCCCGCACGCCTCGTCGGGGTGGTCCCGGCGGGCGTGCGCAACGATCGCGTCGAGGATCGCGGCGTCGATGGTCAGCACGCCCCACAGCCTACCGAAACCTGAAGGCAACTCGCTCGTGACCGCGCTCACGCCGCCCGCGCCGCGCTCCGCCCGGGCAGCTACGCCATCAGCGCGCCGACGAGGCTCTCCTGGAGGTAGGTCAGGTACTGGTACACCGACAGCTGCCCGACCCTCGTGGAGGTGGGGTCCTTCAGGATCGCCTCGTCGAGCTCCGCCTCGACGTCGACGTCGTCGTCGTCGATCCCGAGCCGGGAGCCCAGCGTCAGGCGGACGTCGGTCAGCGCGCGCAGCCACGCCTCGGCCTGCTCCTCGTCGAGTGCGACCTCGCCGCCCTCCACCGGCAGCACGTCCAGCAGCAGCGCCGCCTGCTCCAGCTTCGCCGAGCGGAGGTCGTCCTCCAGGTAGCGGCGCAGCTCCTCCGAGGCGGCGGCGTCGTCGCGGTACATGTCGGGGAAGAGCCGCGCGATCACCGGGTCGGCGCGGTCGAACCCCTCCGACAGCAGCGTGATGACCTCGAGCATGACCTCGTTGAGCACCGCGGCCTCGGCAGGGCCGAACCGGGCGATGCACACGGTCCCGTTGCGAACGAACATCGTCATGCCGCCACCTCCGCTGCGCTCCGGCGGCGGCCCGACCTGACGCTGTGCCCCCGGTGCCCGGCTCCAGCGCTGCGCTCCGGACCTGTCACGACTTGTCCACCGTCGCCCACAGCCCGTAGGCCTGCAGCCTGGAAGCGTCGTACTCCATCTTCTCGCGTGGCCCGCTGGACACGATCGCCTTGCCCTTTTGGTGCACGTCGAGCATCAGACGCTCGGCCTTCTCCCGGCTGAATCCGAACAGTTTCTGCAGGACCCATGTCACGTAGCTCATAAGGTTGACCGGATCGTTCCAGACCACGGTCACCCACGGACGGTCGGTCTCGGGCACCTCATCAGCCTCGAGACGGGTCTCTTCGATCGGTACGACCTGCGGCGCCGCCATACCAACATGGTGCCATCAAGCGAGCAGCACGCCATGGTCGACCGCATCCCCACCGATGGCGGCCAGTGCCTGACGCAGTGCCGTGTAGCGCTCGCCCAGCTCGTGACCCATCTCGACCTCGATCTCGCGCAGCGCGTGCTGCAGCCAGCGCCGGCAGTCCTTCTTGTCCGCGTGCTTCGGCGGCCCGCCCGGCGCGCTCTTCGGCTGCCACAGCGCGTAGCAGCTGGCGTTGAGCGCGACGCCCAGCGACGGCAGCACCTGGCCGGCCGGCTCGCCGCCGCCGACGGCGCAGAGGTTGTCCACCGCGGCCGCGCCGGCCATCGAGGCCACCGCCGAGGTGGCGGTGAGCAGCAGCGCGTGGTCGCGGTCGCGCCCGTCGTCGCGCAGGGAGTCGACCGCCCGGCGGGCCGCGGCGGCGATCCTGGCCAGGACGACCTCGTCGGGCGCGGTGTCCAGCAGCTCGGTGAAGACCGCGGCGATCACCTCGCGCGTGTCGTCGCGCAGCTGGCGGGTGGTGCGCACGGACAGCGCGTGCAGCTCGCGGTCGAGCACGTACGGCAGCTCCGGGCAGCCCTTGCCGGAGCCGAGCTCCTGCACGCACCGCACGTGGATGGTCGCCAGGTCGATGGAGACGCGCTGCACGGCGGCGACCCGCCGGTTGGCGATCTCGCGGTCGAGCAGCTCCTGCCACTCGTCGCCGGCGCGGGAGACGGTCGCGGCGGCGACCCCGACCGGCGCGGGCCGCACCTCGCCCCAGGTCTCCAGCTCGTGGCGCAGCTCGGCGACGCCGAAGACGGCCTCCGGGTCCAGCGACACCGGGAACCAGGGTGCGGACGCCAGGCGCTGGCCGCGGGAGGCGAGCAGCGCCCGGTTGGCGACCAGCATCTCGGGCCAGGCGTCGTGCTGGTCGATGCGGGTGAGCACGAACGCGATCCGGCCGGCCCGGTCCGCGGCGGCGGCGAGCAGGTCCAGGTCGGCGCGGGCGAGCGGGGCCGCGGCGTCGACGACGAACAGCAGCCCGAGGCCCCGCTCGGCGGCGTCGAGCACGATCTCGGCGTTGGCGGCATCCAGGCCCCCGCTGCCGGGCGTGTCGACCAGCGCGACGCGCTTGAGCAGGCTCGAGGAGTGGTTGATCTCGATGCGGCGGGCGGGCCGCGTCGGGCCGGGCCGCGGGTCGCGCTGGCCGGGGACCAGGGCGGCACGCGCCTCGCGGTGACCCGGGACGAACACGCGGGTCTCGGCCTTGTCGCCGTGCCGGAAGACCAGCCAGGCGTCGCCCGCCGGAGCCGGCTCGGCGCGCCGGATCAAGGCATTGAGCAGGGCTGTCTTGCCGCTGCGGGGCGAGCCGGCGATCACCGCGAAGCTGCCGGCGCCCGCCGCCTGACGTGGCTCGGACTGCCGGTGACTTCTGCTGCCGCGGACCGGCATGGCGGACACCGGCCCCCCGGGCGTCGTGACTGTCAGATCGATCAGCGGCGCCTGCATGACCCCAGACCCCATGTGCGACCTCCTCGTGCACGGCCGGTAAGCATCGGAACGCTACGTGAACAGCCACTTACGGAGGCAGTACTCGAGCTACTCAACTGAGACCAAACGCACTACTCAAGTTCAAACATCGGCGGGTACGCGCAGTAATCGACCTATCGATATGCTGCGACGGTGCCCCCCTGGAGCTTTGTCGGTCGAAACGCTGAACTGGTCCGCCTCGCCGAGGCAGCCACCGGCTCAACCGGTCGCGGACTAATTTTGGGCGGCCCGCCAGGCATCGGCAAGAGCCGATTGCTGCGCGAGGGTGTCAACGCCCTCGACCAGGACAGACTCGCCGTCTGGACGGCGACCGCCAACGCGGCGACGGCGGGCCTACCGCTGGGCGGCCTGGCCCAGGTGCTGCCACCGGACCAGCCCTCTGGCGGCTCGCCGGCCGGCCTGCTCCGCTGGGCCGTCGACGCGCTGCACCGGCAGGCGGCCGGCCGGCCGATCGTCGTCGCCATCGACGACGCCCACCTGCTCGACCCGTTGTCGGCCGCGCTCGTGTACTACGTCGCCAGGTCCGAGAACGCGACGGTGATCGGCACCGTGCGCACCGGCGAGCCCGTGCACGACCCGATCAGCGCCCTGTGGAAGGACGACCTGGTCGAGCGGATCGAGCTGACCCCGCTGACCCTGCAGGAGACCTCCGACCTGCTCCAGCAGGTGCTCGGCGGCCCGGTCGACTCGGCCTCCGTCGACCGGCTCCAGCAGCTGTCGCAGGGCAACGCGCTGCTGCTGCGCGAGCTGGTCATCGCCGCGCACGCCAGCGGCGAGATCATCGAGAGCTACGGGATGCAGCGCTGGACGGGCAAGGTCGACCTCGCCCCCACGCTGACCGAGGTGGTGGACGCCCGCATCGGCAAGCTCACCCCGCAGGAGCGAGCGGTGCTGGAGCTGGTCGCGTTCGGCGAGCCGATCGGGCTGCCGCTGCTGGTCAACGCCACCGACCTGAACACCGTGGAGACCGCCGAGGAGCGGCAGCTGATCCGCGTCGTCGTCGAGGACCGCCGCACCACGGTCCGCCTCGCGCATCCCCTGTACGGCGAGGTCGTGCGCCGCCGCTGCCCCGTGACCCGGGTCCGCCGGCTGCTCGCCGACCTGGCCGGCCTGGTGGAGGACAGCGGCGCCCGGCGCCGCGACGACCTGCTCCGCGTCGCCGTCTGGCGGCTGGACAGCGACACCGCCCGCGACCCCCAGCAGCTGCTCATGGCGTGCCGGCTCGCGTTCGCCACCTATGACATGGCCCTGGCGATGCGGCTGGGCAAGGCCGCCCTCGCGGCCGGCGGCGGGTTCGACGCCGCGGAGACCCTCGCGACGATCCTGATGTTCGTCAACATGCCCGAGGAAGCCGTCGCGATCCTCGACGCCAACCAGGACCAGACCGTCGAGGAGTCCCAGCGCAGCCGGTGGCTCGCCATCCGGCACATCACCGCCCAGTGGGGTCTCGGCGACCCGGACACCGTCGACGACATCGACCGCAAGGCGCACGAGCTGAGCGACCTGCGCGAACGCTCCCTGGTGCTGGCCGTGGAGTCGACGATGCGGCTGCACCGGGGCGACAACGCCCAGGCGCTCACCCTCGCCCGCCAGGTCCTCGACAGCGCGGCCAGCGCCCCCGGCCCGCGGGCCCTCGCCCGCAGCAACATGGCCCAGCTGCAGGCCATGCGCGGCACACCGGTGCAGACCGTCAAGGCCCTCGCGGCGGTCGACGCCGAGGCGGCGCAGTGGCGGGTCGAGCTGCCGTACTTCCAGCTCGGCATCGAGCTCTCCCGCGGCACCGCCATGATCCTCGCCGCCGACCTGGAGGCCGTCGACGCGATCGTCGCCGCCGAGTTCGCCGGCATGGCCGACGCCGGCAACTTCAACATGGGCTCCGGCTACCTGCAGATCGTCCGCGCCCAGGCGGCCCGCCTCCGCGGCCGGCTCACCGAGGCGGCCCGGGCCGCGTCGCAGGCCTGCGCGGCCCTGGCCACCGGCAAGGTCTTCGTCGCGCTCGCCCACGCCGAGCGGGCGCACGTCGCCGCCCTCACCGGGGACGCGGCCGGCGCCGCGGAGGCGTTCGCGATCGCCGAGGCGTCGCACTACCGCTCGATGGAGGTGCTGTACCCGTGGCTCGAGGAGGCCAGGGCGTGGGTCGCGGTCGCCTCCGGTGACGTGCCGACCGCCGCCGAGGTCCTGCGGCTGCTCGCGGCCCGCACCCGCGGCGACGGGTTCGCCGCGCACGAGATGTCCGCGCTGTACCACCTGGGCCGGCTCGGCTTCGCCCGCGAGGTCACCGACCGGCTCGACGCGCTGTCGCACACCGTCGAGGGCCGCATCGCCCCCTCGATGGCCTGGCACGTGCGGGCGATGGCCGGCGAGGACGGCGGCAGCCTCCTCGCGGTCGCCGAGGAGTTCGCCGACCAGGAGCTCAACCTGTACGCCGCGGAGGCCGCCGCCGGTGCGGTCACCCTGCTGCGGAGCATCCGGTCGCCGCAGACGCCACGGGCCGCGCAGCGCCTCGCCGAGCTGCGGGTCCTCTGCCCGGCCGCGGCCACGCCGGCGCTGGTCGTGCCGCAGCCCATGCTCACCGGCCGCGAGCGGCAGATCGCCCGGCTCGCCGCCGCCGGTGTGCCGTCGAAGGAGATCGCGGACCAGCTGTACCTGTCCTCCCGCACCGTCGACAACCACCTCATGCGCGTCTACGCCAAGCTCGGTGTGACGGGGCGCGCAGAACTGGCCGCCGCCCTGCGCTCGCTGCCACCCGAGGAGTGAATAGTCTTGGTGGCGTGACGACAAGCGCGCTGCTGACCGACCACTACGAGCTGACGATGCTGTCGGCGGCGCTGCGCGACGGGACCGCGTCGCGCCGCTGCGTCTTCGAGGTGTTCGCCCGCCGCCTCCCGACCGGGCGGCGGTACGGTGTCGTGGCCGGCATCGGGCGCCTGCTCGCCCACGTGCAGGACTTCCGCTTCGACCCCGCCGACGTCGAGTTCCTGCAGTCCCGCGGGATCGTCTCCGCCGACACCGCCGAGTGGCTGGCGGCCTACCGGTTCACCGGCGACATCGACGGCTATGCCGAGGGCGAGCTGTTCTTCCCCGGCTCGCCGATCCTCACGGTCAGCGGCACGTTCGCCGAGTGCGTCGTGCTGGAGACGCTGATCCTGTCGGTCCTCAACCACGACAGCGCGATCGCGGCCGGCGCCGCCCGCATGGTCACCGCCGCCCGCGGCCGCTCCGTGATCGAGATGGGCTCCCGGCGCACGCACGAGGAGGCCGCGGTGGCCGCGGCGCGAGCCGCTTATCTGGCCGGGTTCGCGTACACCTCCAACCTCGAGGCCGGCCGGCGCTACGGCATCCCGACGACCGGCACCGCCGCGCACGCCTTCACGCTGCTGCACGACACCGAGCAGGCCGCGTTCGCCTCCCAGGTCGCGACGCTCGGCAAGCAGACGACGCTGCTCGTCGACACGTACGACATCGCCCAGGGCATCCGCAACGCCATCGAGGTCGCGGGCCCCGACCTGCGGGCCGTGCGCATCGACTCCGGCGACCTGTCCGTCCTCGCCGCGCACTCCCGCGCGCTCCTGGACTCCCTCGGCGCGACCGAGACCCAGATCATCGTCTCCGGCGACCTCGACGAGTATGCGATCGCGGCCCTCGCGGCAGAGCCCGTCGACGCGTACGGCGCGGGCACAGCCGTCGTCGTCGGCTCCGGCGCCCCGACCGCCGGCCTGGTCTACAAGCTGGTCGAGGTCGACGGCCGCCCGGTGGTCAAGCGCTCGGAGAACAAGGGCACGGTCGGCGGCCGCAAGACCGCCGTCCGCCGGCACAAGCCGACCGGCACCGCGACCGAGGAGGTCGTCGTGTCGATGGGCACGCCCACCGCCGAACCCAACGACCGGCTCCTGCAGCGGGCCTTCGTCCGCGGCGGCGAGCTGGTGCCCGACCTGCCCGACCTCGCCACCTCCCGCGAGCACCTGCGCCAGTGCCTCATCTCGATCCCCTGGGAGGGGCTGAAGCTGTCCGCCGGCGACCCGGCGGTTCCCGTCCAGATGCTTGGGGGCTCCCTGTGACTCGCGCCTTGATCATCGTTGACGTGCAGAACGACTTCTGCGAGGGCGGCTCGCTCGCCGTCGGCGGCGGCGCCGGCGTCGCGGCCGCGATCTCCGCAGCCGTGGCCGGCGGCGCCTGGGACCACGTGGTGGCCACCCAGGACCACCACATCAGCCCCGCCGGGCACTTCGGCGACCCGCCGGACTACGTGTCGACGTGGCCCGTCCACTGCGTGGTCGGCACCGGCGGCGTCGACTTCCACCCGTCACTGGACGTGTCCCGCGTCGAGGCCGTGTTCACCAAGGGCGAGTACTCGGCGGCGTACTCCGGCTTCCAGGGATCATCGTCCGGCGTCGACCTCGCGTCCTGGCTCCGCGCCCGATCGGTCTCCGAGGTCGACGTGGTCGGCATCGCCACCGACCACTGCGTGCGAGCGACTGCCATCGATGCGAAACGCGAAGGCTTTGTTACATCTGTGCTGCTGGACCTCACCGCGGGCGTCGCCCGGCCCACGGTGGACGCCGCCCTTGCTGAGCTGCGCACCGCTGGGGTGACCCTTGTGGGTGAACCGGTCGTATCGGCAAGCTGACCATCCGGTGGATGGCACACGACTGGACTTGCCGTGTAACAACCGACGTGTACCGTCATCCCGGCAAGCGGTTCCGCACCCGACGTGAAGAATTCTCACCTCACAACGTAAGGACCACCTACACGGAGCGTGGCGAAACAGGGAAGACTTCGCTACGCTTGCGGGACCTCGAAGGGTCGTCCATGGTGGACGACTCAGCACCAGGAGGGTCACGTGAAGTTGTCGATCGAAACTCGCCCCTCGGATCAGCGCGAAGCACTGCTGACCTTGAGCGGCGAAATCGACTATGAGACCGCTCAGGAGCTTCGCACAGCGGTGAGTTCAGTGCTCGACGGCAACATCGACACGCTCGTCATCGACCTCGCCGGCGTCACGTTCCTCGACTCCACCGGCATCGGCACCCTCGTGGTCGCCAAGCGCATCTGCCACAGCATGGGCGTCAAGCTGCACATTCGCCGACCAAACCCGTTCATCGCGCGGCTGTTCGCGGTGGTCGGGGTCAGCGACATCCTCGGGGTCCCGATCCCGCCGGGCACTGTCTCCGGCCGGCTTCCCCAGCCCCGCGAGCGCGGCGTCACCCAGCCCGCCTGACACCACCAGGGCAACGCGACCCGGACCTTGGACCCCGCACGTCCAAGGTCCGCGCTGTCTCCTCCCCTGCCTCTGCGGTCGCCGGTTTACGCCCCGCAGCGGCCTGCTGAGCGCTCCGCAGCCCCCTTCCCGCAGCGCCTCACCCCGCCCACCGTTCACTACGCCCCGTCACCCACCCACGGCAACCGTCCCGCTACGGATTGGTAGGACGACTCCCCGCCGCCCCGTGATCGACTGATACGTCCGGTCACCATGACAACCGGAACCACCCCTCGATCACTGATCACGGCACCCCCGAGCGCTCGACGGCTGCCTGAGTCCCGCCAAGACTCGAACCGCCCCGCCCGGCGCCGACCCCCACGCGGCCGTCCCACCACCCCACACTCGAGCGGCGCCCTGTCCGCCGTCCCACCGATCGACCCCACGACGCCGCCGTGATCGAGAGATGACACCGGCCGGTCCACATCCCATCGCCCACGACCCCAGCGACACAGGACGACACAGCAGGCCCCCAGCGCAATCGCGAGTGGAGCTCTCGGACACCACCACCCAGACACCGCCACGGAGCGCCCGCCGACATAGCGGCACGAAGCCGAAGCACCACGAAGCGTGAGCCGAAACGAAGCGGACACCACAGAGCCCAAGCCGCCCCGGTGCAGGATCCAGCGCGGAGCGACGCGGAAGCGGTGCACGTCGTTGACGCGTGAAACCGCCCTCTGGCCCCGGAACCCGCCCACGGCCAGGGGTCACGTTTCAGCCGCCGTCGACAGCAGCCAGGCTGCACGGAAGCCGAAGTCGACGCGAGCGGAGCGAACGCCACCGCAGAGCGCACGCCGGCTCGGGAGCTTGCGCGGCTCGGAAGCCGACACCAGAGCAGGAGCCGCCACGCAGCAGGAAGTCGGCGCGCAGCAGGAGCCTGCGCGGAAGCCTGTGCCTGTCGTTGACGCGTGAACTGATCCCTTGCCCTGGAATCCGCCCGTCATCAGGGAGCACGTACACCGCCGATGACAGCGCGAAGCAGGAGCCGCCACGGCGCAGGAGCCAGGCTGCACGGAAGCCGAAGTCGGCGCGAGCGAACACCACCGTGGCGGAGCGGACCCCACCGCAGAGCGCAAGCCAGCTCGGGACCTGACGCGCCCGGAAGCCAGGACCGGCGCAGGAAGCGGCACGTAGCGGCGCGGAGGCCAGCATGTGTCATCGATGCGCGCACCCGGTCCTTGGCACTGGAACCCGCCACCGCCAGGAGGCACATGCAACCGCCGCTGACAGCGCGGCGCGGGAGCCGGGCAGCGCGGGAGCCGGGCAGCGCGGGAGCCGGGCAGCGCGGGAGCCGGGCAGCGCGGGAGCCGGGCGGCACAGAAGCCGGAGTTGGCGTGAGCGAACGCCACCAAAGCGGAGCGGGCACCGCCGCAGCGCGCAAGCCGGCTCGGGGACCGGCCCAAGTGGAGCGGAGCCGGCCTGGCCCGGAAGCCGACACCACCGCGAAGCGGAGCGGACATCACGCGAAGTGCAAGCAGGCATGAGGCAGACCAGGGGCCCGCACGGCACGACTCGGGGACCGGCACCGGCAAAGCGGAGCGGAAGCCAGCCCGGAGCAGAAACCGACACCACCGCGAAGCGGAGCGGACCACCGCGAAGCGCAAGCTGGTGCGCCGCAGCCCAGGAACCAGTGCGGCGCAAGGAACCAGTGCAGAGGCCGAGCCGAGTGGAAGCCGGTCCAGAGCGGAAGCAGGCGAAGCGCAAACCTGGTGAGACGCGGCGCGACGCGCGGGCGGCCCGGGGCGGGAGCCAGTGCGGGGCAGGAGCCGGCGCAGGAACCAGCGCGGGCGGGCACGGGATCGGAGCGGGATGGGAGCCGGAGCGGGCGGGAGCCAGGCCGGTCAGGAGCCAGCGCGGCTCAGGAACCAGCGCAGGCGGAGCGGGGCGGGAGTCGGCGCGGCGCAGGCACCGGCGGGCGGAGCGGGGAAGGGTGGGGTGGGAGCCGGCGGGCCGCAGGAATCAGTGGCGGGCGGAACCGTGCGGAAGCCGGCGCGCAGGCACCGGGGCGGGAAGCGACGTGGCGTGGCGCGAGGCAGAAAGCGTCACGGCGCGAGGCGAGAAGCGGCGCGAGGCGAGAAGCGGCGCGAGGCGAGAAGCGGCGCGAGGCGAGAAGCGGCGCGAGGCGAGAAGCGGCGCGAGGCGAGAAGCGGCGCGAGG
>NZ_JBEXUD010000030.1:0-69722 GCF_040614215.1 Dactylosporangium sp. NPDC006015 | reverse complement strand
GGCGAGAAGCAGCGCGAGGCGAGAAGCAGCGCGAGGCGAGAAGCAGCGCGAGGCGAGAAGCGGTCGGTTGGAGGTGGAAAGGGAGCAGCCCCGGCCGCGGGGCCTCCGGGAGGAGGCGGGGCGGGCCAGGGCTGCGTCCTGGTGGAGCTAGGAAGGAACGCGCGTCAGTGCTGTTCCTCATAGGTGGCGCCGCCGTCGGCCTCGTGGCTGAGGGGGCGGGCGCCGCCGGTGGGTGGGGCGTCCAGGGAGTGGCCTGGGGCGTGGGCCGGGAAGCGGGCGTCGAAGGCCGGGCGCTCCGAGCGGATGCGCGGCATGCTGTCGAAGTTGCGCAGCGGGGGCGGGCAGGAGGTGGCCCACTCGAGGGACATGCCGTGGCCCCACGGGTCGTTGACCTCGACGACGCGGCCGGTCTTGTAGGACTTCCACACGTTCCAGAGGAAGGGCAGCGTGGAGAGTCCGGTGATGAAAGAGCCGATGGTCGAGACCGTGTTGAGGGTGGTGAAGCCGTCGGTCTCGAGGTAGTCGGCGTAGCGGCGGGGCATGCCCTGCGTGCCGAGCCAGTGCTGCACCAGGAACGTGGTGTGGAAGCCGATCGTGGTGAGCCAGAAGTGCACCTTGCCGAGGCGGTCGTCGAGCATCCGGCCGGTCATCTTCGGGAACCAGAAGTAGACGCCGGCGTAGACGGCGAACACGATGGTGCCGAAGAGCACGTAGTGGAAGTGGGCGACCACGAAGTACGTGTCGGAGACATGGAAGTCGATCGGCGGGCTCGCGAGCAGGACGCCGGAGAGGCCACCGAAGAGGAAGGTCACCAGGAAGCCGATGGCGAAGAGCATCGGTGTCTCGAAGGTGATCTGGCCCCGCCACATGGTGCCGATCCAGTTGAAGAACTTCATGCCGGTCGGGACGGCGATGACGAAGCTCAGGAACGAGAAGAACGGCATGAGCACCTGGCCGGTCGCGAACATGTGGTGGGCCCACACGCTCATCGACAGGGCACCGATCGAGATGGTCGCGCCGACGAGGCCCTTGTAGCCGAAGACGGGCTTGCGGCTGAAGACCGGGATGACCTCCGTGATGATGCCGAAGAACGGCAGCGCCACGATGTAGACCTCGGGGTGGCCGAAGAACCAGAACAGGTGCTGCCAGAGCATCGCGCCGCCGGTCTCCGCGTCGTAGACGTGGGCACCGAGGCGGCGGTCGGCCTCCAGGGCGAGCAGCGCGGCGGCCAGGATCGGGAAGACCATGATGACCAGGACGCTGGTGACCAGGATGTTCCACGTGAACATCGGCATGCGGAACATGGTCATACCGGGCGCGCGCAGCGTCAGGATCGTCGTGATCATGTTGACGGCGCCGAGGATGGTGCCGAGGCCGGAGAGGACCAGGCCGACGATCCACAGGTCGGCGCCGACGCCGGGCGAGTGGATGATGCTGTTGAGCGGCGCGTAGGCGAACCAGCCGAAGTCCGCGGCGCCGCCCGGCGTGATGAAGCCGATCAGCGTGATCGACCCACCGAACGCGTAGAGCCAGTAGGCGAACGAGTTGAGCCGCGGGAACGAGACGTCGGGCGCGCCGATCTGCAGCGGCGTGATGTAGTTCGCGAAGGCGAACACGATCGGCGTCGCGAAGAACAGCAGCATGATCGTGCCGTGCATCGTGAACAGCTGGTTGTACTGCTCCGGGGAGAGGAACTGCAGCCCCGGCCGGGCCAGCTCGGCGCGCATCAGCAGCGCCATGAACCCGCCGATCATGAAGAACACGAACGACGTGGTCAGGTACATCAAGCCGATCTGCTTGGCGTCCGTCGTGCGCAACAGCCGAGCGAACGCCGAGCCCTTGACCGGCTTGTGCACCGGCCAAGGCCTGGTGACGATCGGCTTTGGTGCAACGGTGGTCACGAAAGGCCTCCTGAGGCTGTTGAACCCGCTGGCGAGCCAGCTCCGCGAGGTGGCCTGACGATCGACGGCGCGATCAACACGTCACCTCGGAGGCAGAATAGTCTCCCGGTCCGACACAAAATCGCTGGGGGCACAAGACCTAGCGGGTGGCAGGCGTGGCGCCACCCGCCGCGCCGAGGTTGAACGTGATCGCGCCGGCCGCGATGGCCGCGAGCACCAGCAGGATGACGCCCCAGAAGATCAGCCGGTCCGCCGCGGTCGGCTCCTTCCAGGCACTCGAGATCCGGGCACCGACCGGCACCGCGGGCGACAAATCCGAAGTGTCCGATCCATCCGAAGACAGGACGGAAGGAGACGGACCGGCAGCGGGAGCGGGGGCAGGACGAGCGGGCAGCGCACGGAGCAGAATCAGGGTCGCGCCCGCAAGGACCAGCAGGACGCCCAGGACGGCAATGATGACGGCGATCCAGTCACGCATCGCAGATCTCCTGACTGAGGGGGGGGGTTGATGCCAAGCAGGCTAGGAGATCCACGCAGGTCACGCCAGAACCCCCCGCGACGCCCCGAGGAGCACCCCGGCCGTCCGCGCGTGAAAACCCGGTGAAATTTACAGTCGAAACCCCGGTAGTGAAACCTGGCGGCAATCTCGTGTTGACAGTGCGGAAACCGTGTACGACGCTCGGCATGGAAGCGCTCCCAAAATCGACGCCTTGCTATCCGAGGAGGTCGCGATGTCGATTACCGCCGCTGCCGAACACCCCACCCTCGCCCATGTCGCCGCGCTTGCCGGTGTTTCTTCCGCCACCGCCTCCCGCGTGCTCAACGGCTCCGCCCGAGTCAGCCCCACCGCACGACAGCAGGTCCGTGACGCCGTCGACCGGCTCGGCTACGTCAGGCAGCGCGCCGCCCGCGCCGTCGACCGCCGCCCCCGCTCGGTCGCCGCCGTGGTCTGCGAGCCCAACGCACGGTTGTTCGCCGATCCGTTCTACTCCCGCGTGCTCGCGGGCGCCAGTGCCGCGTTCGCCGAGCGCGACATGCCCATGCTGCTCGCCGCGGGCGAACGACCGGCGTCGCTGCAGCGGTACCTCAGCAGCGGCCACATCGACGGGGTCCTGCTGATCTACTGCCGCAGCAGCCACCCCCTGGTCGTGACGCTGCCCGCGCTCGGCGTGCCGGTCACGCTCATCGGCCGCCCGCTGCAGACCAGCACGCTGCCGTACGTCGACGCCGACAACAAGGGCGGCGCCCGGCAGGCCGTGGAGCACCTGGCGCGCACCGGGCGGAAGCGGATCGTCACGATCGCCGGGCCGCCGGACGTGTCCGCCGGCGTCGACCGGCTCGCCGGCTTCCGCGAAGGCCTGGAGCGGGCCGGCCTGGAGCCGGGGCCGATCGCGTACGGCGACTTCACCAGGCCGGCCGGCGTCCACGCCATGACCAGGCTGCTCGACCACCGGCCCACCCTCGACGCGGTGTTCGCCGCGTCGGACCTGATGGCCGTCGGGGCGCTGCACGCGCTGCGCCAGGCCGGCCGCCGGGTGCCGGAGGACGTCGCCGTCATCGGCTTCGACGACCTGCCCCTCGCGGCGTTCACGCAGCCGCCGCTCACCACGATCAAGCAGCCGGTCGAGGAGATCGGCGCGGCCGCGGCGCGGCAGCTGCTGGCGCTGATGAACGCCGACAACCCGGAGCCGTCGCCGGTGCTGCCGACCACGCTCGTGCGCAGGCAATCCGCATGAGAGCGCATCCAAGCGGGGCCGCCGCGACGAACAGAAGGGTATGCAACGGCTACTGGAGGCGGCCCGGTCGCTCGACACCGGCACGGTCGCGCGCACCGTCCGGGAGCTGATGGACGACCACGGCGTGGCCGAGGTCTGGACCAGGGTGTGCGTCCCGGCGCTGCACCACGTGACCGGCGACGTCGCCGTCGAGCACGCCCTCAGCCAGGGCGTCGCGCACGGCCTGGACCTGGTCAGCGCGCCGCGGCACGACGACATCAGGACCAACCACGTCCTGCTGGCGTGCGCGCCCCGCGAGGCGCACTCGCTGCCGCTGCGCGCGCTGGCCGCGGCGCTGTTCGAGCGCCGGATCGGCACGTTCCTGCTGGGCGCGGAGGTGCCGTGGAGCGCGCTGCGGGCCGCGGTCCACCGCACGGTGCCCGGCACCGCGATCGTCTGGTCGCAGCAGCCGGGCACCGCCGACCCGGCCATGCTGCTCGCCCTCGCGGCGAGGTTCCCGGCCACCCGGTTCGCGGTGGCCGGACCGGGCTGGGACCCCGCGCCGGCCGGTCTGCCGCACCTGACGTCCATCGAGGACGCCGTTTCCGCGTGTGTACCGGTCGCCGCCGGCCGGCCCCCGGACGCCGACTGGTAGCCCCACGCCTGACCTCCATCGAGGACGCGTGTGTACCGGTCGCCCCAGCCGCCGACTGGTAGAGCCGCGCCTGACGTCCATCGAGGACGCATGTGTACCGGTCGGCCTCCCGACGCCGACTGGTAGCGCCGCGGCCGAACCGATAGCGTGCCGGGCATGATCGAGCTGGGGCCGCCGGCGTACACGGGACGGCGCCGGGCAGGCATCGGCGGTCAGCCACGGTTCGTGTTCGCGGCGGTGCTCGTGCTGCTCGCGCTGGTCGCGCTGCTGCTGCGGGTCATGGCCGGCGGCGGCGACCGGCCGGAGGCACAGGCGACGATCGAGCCGCCGGGCCCGGTCGTGCCCGTCGAGCCGGGCAGCGCCGCCGCACAGACGACGGCCGCCGCCGCGTCGCCCAGCGCGAAGGCGAGCCACAGCGCGTCACCGTCCTCGTCGCCGAAACCGTCGACGACCCCGTCGGCATCCCTCCAGCCGCCGGCGCCGAGCGCGAGCGTGAGCCCGAGCGCCGCCGGTACAGCGGCGACGACGGTCGAAGCGGAGGCCGCCGCGAACCGCAGGCCCAGCCAGATGACGGTGCGCGAGGTGTCGTCGGCCTCTGGCGGGCGGGCGGTCACCGGGGTCGGCAACAACCGGGTGCTCACGTTCACCGGGGTCACCGCCGAACGGCCCGGCGAGGCCACCGTCACCGTCGCCTACCTGTCGACCGAGGACCGCTCCTGCTGGCTGCGCACCGGCCGCGGCAACTGGCAGCAGGTCCGGTTCCCCGCCAGCGGCGGCTGGGACCGGGTCGCGACCGTCACACTGACCGTCCGGCTCGAAACGGGCCAGAACACGATCGAGGCCGGTAACACCACCGGCAGATGGTGTCCCGACCTCGATCGCATCACCGTTGCCCCCCGCTGACCACCCCAGCCGCGGCAACATGATGTGGAACGTTTGGCGTGACCGTGCGCCGGGTGGACCATCCAGGGAGGCTTCCGGTTTTGTCCGGCGCCGGTCACATGAACAAATATGCGGGCCGGACCTGAGTCGCACCCGTAATCGCGCTGGGAAGTTCCTGGTAATAGGGTCCCGGACATGGCGCTCTTCGACCTTCCCCTCGCCGAGCTGCGGCAGTACCGCGCAGCGACCCCCGAGCCCGCCGGCTTCGACGCGTTCTGGGCCGAGACCCTCGACGAGGCGCGCCAGCTGGCCGCCCCCGCGGTGCTCACGCCGGCCGACACGGGCCTGCGGGCGGTCGACACCACCGATGTGACGTTCACGGGATTCGGCGGTCAACCGGTCAAGGCCTGGCTGAGCCGCCCCGCCGGAGCGACCGGACCCCTTCCGGTGGTCGTGGAGTTCATCGGGTACGGCGGAGGCCGGGGCTTCCCCCACGACTGGCTGCTCTGGTCCGCCGCCGGCTACGCGCACCTGGTGATGGACACCCGCGGGCAGGGCGGCGGCTGGCGGTCCGGCGACACCCCCGACCCGGACGGGTCCGGCCCGCAGGCGCCCGGCTTCCTCACCCGCGGCGTCCTCGACCCGCACACGTACTACTACCGGCGCCTGATCACTGACGCGGTCCGGGCCGTCGAGACCGCCAGGGCGCTGCCCTTCGCGTCCGACGTGCTGGTCAGCGGGATCAGCCAGGGCGGTGGGCTGGCGCTCGCCGCGGCCGGCCTGAGCGACGTCGCGGGCGTCATCGCCGGTGTGCCCTTCCTGTGTGACATCCGCCGCGCCGTGACGATCACCGACCGGGCGCCGTACGCCGAGTTCGCCGCCTTCTGCCGGCTCAACCCCGCCCGCGCCGCGCAGGCCCTCGCCACCGTCGACCACGTGGACGGCGTGCACTTCGCCGCGCGGATCGCCGCACCGGCCCTCGTGTCGGCGGCGCTGATGGACCTGACGTGCCCGCCGTCGACGGTGTTCGCGGCGTACAACGCGCTCACCGGCCCCAAGGAGCTGGAGCTCTACGAGTGGGACGGCCACGACGGCGGCCAGGGCCACTTCGCCGCCCGCTCGGTCGCCTTCGCCAACGCGCTGTTCGGGCGCTAGGCGACCCGGAACGACTCGCCGAGGGTGTGCACGACGTCGCCGCGGTGCAGCTGGCGGCCGCGCCGGGTGTCGACCTCGCCGTTGACGGTGACCTCGCCGTAGGCGATGAGGTCCTTGCCCTCCCCGCCGGTCTCCAGCACGTCGGCGAGCTTCAGGAACTGACCCAGCCGGATCATGTCGCCACGGATCTGGACATCTCTCATCGGGCACGCTCCAGCAGCGTCAGCATCTCGGGTAGGTCGAAGAACCGGGCCGTGTCCAGCGCCGACGGCCCGCCCGCGGCCGGGTCCGCGCCGGCGTCCAGCAGCGCCCGCACGGACTCCTCGGACCGGCGGAACACGGCGGCGGCGAGCGCGGTCTGCCCGCGGTCGTTGGCCCGGCCGGTGTCGGCGCCGCGGGCCAGCAGGGCCGCGACCGTCGCCGGGTGGTTGTGGTACGCGGCGAGCATCAGCAGCGTGTCGCCCTTGTCGTTGGTCAGGTTCACCGGCAGCCCGGCGTCGACGTTCGCCGCGAGCTCGTCCGCCGCACCCGCACGGGCCAGGTCGAACATCTGATGCGCGAAGTCGATCACCGCCGGGTCGATCGGTTCACTCACGTCATCACCTCCGCTGCGCTCCGGCCGCCGCCGCGAGCCAACCCCCGAACCCCCGAAGCGTAGCTGTCAGGCAGCCGACCGCCGGACTCCGAACCCGCCGCGCGCCGCCCCCGTGTCACTGGGCAACGCTGCGAACAAGGAGACGCCGACATGCGCAAGATGATCCTCACCCTCGCGGTGGCCGCCGCGGCCGCCCTGTCGCTCACCGCCTGCGACTCGATCGACCTGACCAAGCAGGACCAGGCCGCCACGGGCGCCGAGGCTCCCGCCGCCGCGGAGACCGGCAACGGGACGCCGGCGGCCGCCGGTACCGCCGCCGCGACGACGGCCGCCGCCACCGTGGCCGGTGTCAAGGTCCGCGACGACGCCACGCTCGGCAAGGTGGTGACCGACTGGAAGGGCTGGACGCTGTACCGCTTCGAGAAGGACACCCCGAAGCCGTCGAAGTCCACCTGCGAGGCGGACTGCCTGGCCAAGTGGCCGTACGTGCAGTACGCCGAGAACATGAAGATCGAGGGTGTCGACCAGAAGCTGATCGGCAAGGTCACCCGCGCCGACGGCGCGCTGCAGCTCACCATCAACGGCTGGCCCGCGTACCGGTTCGCCGGTGACGCGAAGGTCGGCGAGACCAAGGGCCAGGGCGTGGGCGGCGTGTGGTTCGCCTTCACGCCCGAGGGGAAGAAGGCCCAGGCCGTCACCGGGGACAGCGGCAACGGCGGGTACTGAACCCCTCCGGTCATGCCGGCTCCCGCCCCCCGTCGGGAGCCGGCGTGGCCGTGTTGTGCAGATCTCGTGACGAGGGCTCCCCCGCCCCGGAGGAGCGGCCTACGCTGCGGCCATGACCACGCGGCGGAAGATCCGCATCTGGCTCGTGCTGTTCCTGATCGGCCTGATCGCCAGCGGGGTGACCGCCTTCCCGCTCGAGCACGAGGTGCACTGGCTGCGGTCGGTGCTCGACCGGTTCGACGCCGCGCCCGACGCCCTCGTCACCTGGATCCAGCGGGTGGATCAGGGCATCACCGAGACCAACGACCGCTATCCGTTCATCATGTACGGCACGGACTGGCTGGCCTTCGCGCACCTGGTGATCGCGGTCGCCTTCTGGGGCCCGCTGCGCGACCCGGTCCGCAACATCTGGGTCATCGAGTTCGGCATGATCGCCTGCGTCGGCGTGGTGCCCCTCGCCCTGTTCGCCGGCCCGGTCCGCGGCATCCCCGGCTGGTGGACCGTGATCGACATCTCGTTCGGCGTGTTCGGCATCGTGCCCCTGATCATCGTCCGGCGCCTGATCAAGCGGCTCGAGGCCGAAGGCACCCACCTTGCTCCCGAAAAACCGTTGCAGCCGCTCGGCGGCCGTGGCTAGGTTGGTCGTACACGGGAAAGGAGGTGGTCCAACGTTGTGTAGCAATGGGACTCGTGAGGTGACTGTCCGCTAGCCGCCGTCCTCTGGACTCGCATTTCGTGCGGCCGCCCGGATGGCGGCACGGCGAATACGAGACAGTTTCCCAGCCCCCGAGGCTTTCCGGTGTCAGTCCAGCCGGCCCGCGCGCAGTCAGCGCAGGAACCTCGGGGGCTGTTCCATATCCTGATGCACATGATCTCCGCCGACCGTCTCCGCGACCACGTCGCCGCGCTCGTCGCCCACGGACCGCGCTGCGGCGACCTGCCCGGGGTGCCCGCCGCGCTGCGGTACATCACCGATGAGCTGAGCGGGCTCGGCCTCGTCGTGCGGGTCGAGCGGTACGGCGGCGAACTGCACGACGTGAACCTTGTCGCCGAGATCGAGGGCGGCACCTCCGACGACGCCGTCGAGCTCGCCGCGCACTGGGACACCGTCGACACCACCCCCGGCGCCGACGACAACGCCAGCGGCGTCGCCGGCGTCCTGGAGGCCGCCCGCGCCCTGCGCGACCTGGACCTGCCGGCGCGCACGATCCGCTTCTGCCTCTTCGGCGGCGAGGAGGACGGCTTCAAGGGCAGCACCGCCCACGTCCGCCAGATCACCCCCGACACCGAGTCGATCATCTTCGAGATGATCGGCCGCACGTCACCGACCCAGTCCTCGCCGTCGTTCCTGCTCGACCCGCCGACGGTCGGCGACTTCATCGCCCTCATCGCCAACCCCGCCTCGGCCGGCCTCGCCGACGCGTTCGCCTCCGCCGCCGCGCCGCACCTGCCGACGTTTCCCCTGGTCATGCCCACCGAGGCGATGGAGGTCGTGCTGCGCAGCGACCACGTGCCCTACTGGAACTCGGGCCGCCGCTCGCTGCTGGTCACCGACACCGCCGAATACCGCAACCCCGACTACCACGCGGCCACCGACACCCTGGACCGCCTCGACCTGGACTTCGCCGCGAAGGTCACCACCGCCGCCGTCCGCACCATCACCCGCCTCGCCGGCTGACCCATCCGCCATCGATGTGATTCAGATCACCCGACTCTGGGTGAGGGCGCCGTCCCTCCACCGGCCCGCCGCCCCTGATCTGGCAGCATCCCTGCCGTGAGTCCGACGCCGATACGGCTGCTGATCGCCGACGACCAGGCGCTCGTCCGCGGGGCGCTCGCCGCGCTGCTCGACCTCGAGCCCGACCTCTCCGTCGTGGCGGAGGTCGGGCGCGGCGACGAGGTGGTCGCAGCGGCCAGGGAGCACCGGCCCGACGTGGCGCTGCTCGACGTGGAGATGCCCGGCATCGACGGGATCGCGGCCGCCGCCGCGCTGCGCAAGGCGATGCCCGGCTGCAAGGTGCTGATGGTGACGACGTTCGGACGGCCGGGGTACCTGCGGCGGGCGATGGCCGCCGGGGCGTCCGGGTTCGTCGTCAAGGACACGCCGGCCAGGCAGCTCGCCGACGCCGTGCGGCGCATCGCCTCGGGGCTGCGGGTGGTGGACCCGGCGCTGGCGGCGGAGACCCTCGCCAGCGGCGACAGCCCGCTGACCCCGCGCGAGGCCGACGCGCTCCGGGCGGCCCGCGAGGGCGGCACGGCCGCGGACGTCGCCGGGCAGCTCGGGCTCTCGGAGGGCACCGTGCGCAACCATCTGTCGGCGGCGATCGGCAAGACCGGCGCCCGCACGCGAGCCGAGGCCGTCCGGCTCGCCGAGGAGAACGGCTGGTTGTGAACGGGCACGGAAACCGCGATGTAAGGAGCAACCAGTAGGGTGGGTGCATGACGGCACTCCTGGCGAGCGGTCGCGACGCGGACGTCTACGCCATCGACGAGCGGCGGGTGCTGCGTCGCTACCGGCAGGGCGGCGACGTGACCGCCGAGGCCGCCGTCATGGAATATGTCAAGGATCACGGCTTTCCGGTTCCTCGCGTGTACGAGGCGACCGGCGCCGACCTGATCCTGGAGCGGCTCGACGGCCCGACGATGCTGCAGGCGCTCGCCGACGGGTCCCTCGACCTCCGCGACGGCGGCACGGTGCTCGCCGACCTGCTCGACCGGCTCCACAAGGTGCGCGTGCGGACCGCGAAGGACCCGGGCACCCGGATCCTGCACCTCGACCTCCACCCGGAGAACGTGGTGATGACCGAGGGCGGGCCGGTCGTCATCGACTGGCGCAACAGCACCGAGGGCCCGCCGGAGCTCGACGTGGCGATGAGCGCCCTGATCCTCGCCCAGGTGGCGATCGAGCCGGGGCACGAGTTCGCGGAGCGGGCCGAGGTGTTCCTCGACGTGTTCCTGTCGTGCACGAAGGACAACCCGCTGTCGCAGCTGGAGGCCGCGGTCCGCCGCCGCGGCGCCGACCCGGGCGTGACCGCCGCCGAGCAGTCCCACCTGCACGAGGCCGCCATCCTGGTCACCACCCTCGCCCGGGCCCACCACTGAGCGGCGACCGGCCCGCCTGACCTCTCTCGAAGGCCGCCGGGCGGCGACCCGCCCGCCCGCTCGATCGAAGCTCGTCGAGCGGCCCCACAGACTCACCTCCCGCAGGCGACGCCCGGCCCGCACCGGCGACGGCAACCTTCATGCCATGGAGGAACTCTTCGTCCGGCAGGTCGACATCGGCATCGCCGAGATGGACGTCGCCGACGGCGACCAGCTGACCACCGCCCGCGTCGTGGTGGAGCACGCCACCGCCACTGACGGCCGCGGCGGCCCCGAGCGGCAGCTGCTGCTCGTGTACGGCGCCGAGGAGACCCCAGCGGTCGCCGAGGCCCTACTGAGAGCAGCGGAGACCGCCATCACACCCTGACGCACATCTTGTTGAGCGCTCAACTACTTGCTACATTCGACGTATGAGTACGCTGCCCGAGCTGGACCGGCATCTTGCCACCGCGATCCCGGCCAGCCGGGACCAGCGCGCCTGGACACCCGACGACGGCGCGCTGCCGAGCATCTACCTGAGCCACGGCGCCCCGCCGCTGCTGGAGGACGGCCCGTGGATGCGGGAGCTGTTCGACTGGGCCGCCGGCCTGCCCAAGCCGAAGGCCATCCTGATCGTCAGCGCCCACTGGGAGTCCGCCCCGCTGAGCGTGTCCGGCACTGCCGCGGGCACGCCACTGGTCTACGACTTCGGCGGGTTCGCGCCGCACTTCTACCAGTTGCAGTACGCGACCCCCGACGCGTCCGACCTCGCCCGGCGGGTCGCCGCCGCGATGCCCGACTCGGAGCCGGTGCACGAGCACCGCAGCCGCGGCCTCGACCACGGCGCCTGGGTGCCGCTGATGGTGATGTACCCGCTGGGCGACGTCCCCGTGCTGCAGCTCAGCCTGCCGACGCACGACCCGGACCGGCTCCTGGAGCTCGGCCGCCGGCTGCGGTCGCTGCGCGAGGAGGGCGTGCTGATCGTCGGGTCCGGCTTCATGACGCACGGCCTGCCGTTCCTGCACCGCGAGCACTGGCTCGGCACCGGCGGGACGCCCGGCTGGTCCGCCGACTTCGACGCCTGGGCCGCCGAGGCCCTCGCCAAGGGCGACCTCGACACGCTGACCAGGTATGCCAGCCTCGCGCCCGGCATGCCGTTCGCCCACCCGACGGTCGAGCACTACACGCCGCTGTTCGTGACGCTCGGCGCCGCCGACCGGCCCGACGCGCCGGCCACCACCGTGATCGACGGCTACTTCATGGGGCTGTCGAAGCGATCCGTGCAGGCGGGCGCTAGCGTCTGACCGTGGCCTACCTGATCTCCGTCAACGCCGGCACCCCCACCCCGACCGACCACTCGACCGAGCCGGTGACCGGCATCGACAAGCGCCCCGTCGAGGGTGCGGTCCTCGTGCTGGTGCCCGGCCCGGAAGGCACCGCGCCGACCGGGATCGCCGGTGACGTGGTGTGCGACCTGCGCGTGCACGGCGGACCGGACAAGGCGGTCTACGCGTACGCGCGGGAGGACCTCGACCGGTGGGAGCGGGAGCTCGGCCGGGAGCTGACCGGCGGCGTCTTCGGGGAGAACCTGACGACGTCCGGCCTGGACGTCACCGGCGCGCGGATCGGTGAGCGCTGGCGGATCGGCGGCGAGGTGCTGCTGGAGGTGGCGTCGCCGCGCATCCCGTGCCGCACGTTCGCCGGCTGGCTCGACGAGAAGGGCTGGATCAAGCGCTTCACCGACCAGGCCGAGCCCGGCGCATACCTGCGCGTGCTGCGGCCCGGCACGATCCGCGCCGGCGACCCGATCGAGGTCGTGCACTCCCCCGGGCACGACGTGACGATCGGGCTGGCGTTCCGGGCGCTGACCGCCGAGCCCGCGCTGCTGCCCCGGCTGCTCGCCGCGGACGAGCTGCCGGAGCGCACCAAGGAGAAGGTGCGGGCCAGACTCGGCCAGCAGCTCAGCCAGTAGGCAGGACCAGCGCGTACGCCCGCGGGAAACCCAGCCGCGGGATCCTGTGCTGCTGGATCTCCTCCAGCGTCACCTCGCGGACCTGGCCGGAGCCCGGCTCGAAGCAGTGCAGCACCGTCTCCTGCGGGTGGGCGGTGATGAGCACCCAGTGCCGGGGCACGCCCTGGCCGACCAGCATGGCGACGGGCCAGCCGGTGTCGACGGCGGCGGTCACGTCGCTCAGGCGGTCGTCGCGGCCGCGGAATCGCCGCCACCCGTACCGTGTGCCCAGCTCCGCGGTGTGCCTGGAGATCGTCGCGGCGACGCCCCACGGGGTCGTCCCCAGCTTGCGGGGCCAGATCCGGTTGGCGGCCTCGTGGATGCGGTGCTGCTCGGCGCCGTAGTCGGCGACGCCATCCGCGTACTGGGGGTCCAGCAGCGCCGACGCCACCATGGCGACGGTGGGTCCACACGTGAACCCGTCGGTCTGCCGGACCCCGGTCCGTAACTCAGCGGTCGTGAAATCGACGCCCCAGGCAAGCATGCCCGGTTTGTATCAGACGGCGCGGGCCACCGCTATCTTCGTGCCGGAGCGCTGGCCCGCCTCGTAGAACATGTACTGCACGCCGCCGTCGGTGCCGAACGACGGCGCCGCGGAGCGGTTGTTGTCCGGCGCGCCGGACAGCGCGGCATGGAAGACGCCGAGGTGGACCTCTTTGTCGAAGTTGTTGCCGACCTCGGTGAGGAACATGTCGCCGGACGAGCCGTGGTAGACGACGTACGTGGTGTTGTTGCGGTACAGCAGGTGCGGGCCGCTCAGGTCGGTCTGCCCGTCGGCGGCGGGCGACACGAGCGGGTTGGGGTCGAACTGCCACGACTTGCCGTCGGCCGACCAGCCCCAGAAGATCCGCCGGCCGCTCTTGAGGCCCATGAAGACCATGACGTACTTGTTGCCGAGCGCGGCGATGCGGTGCTCGAAGACCCGCGCGTAGGTGGTCTCCGTGGTGCCGGGCACCATCGCGGTGGTCAGCACGGTGCCGTAGTAGGTGAAGTTGATCCCGTCGCTGGAGATGGCGAGCCGGGTCGTGGTGTTCTCGCCGTGGTAGTACATGAAGAACTGCCTGGTCGAGGCGTTCCACACGACGTGCGGCGACGACACGTGACTGACCGAGTAGTGCGGCGACCAGGTCCGGCTGATGATCGGGTTCGCCGGGTACTCGGTGAACGGGCCCGCGAGGGAGTTGCCGTAGGCGAGGCAGATCCCGCCGGGCGCGTCGTGCGGGGCGTAGTAGAGGTAGTAGCGGCCGCGGGCGCCGCTGATCTTGTCGTACATCCCGCGGATGCAGGGGAAGATGAGCTCCCCCGTCGGGTTGTAGGCCAGGTTCGCCGGGAGCGGCTGGCCGAGGTACTTGTAGGTGGGGAATCCGGCCGGGGCGGCGGCGGACGCGATGCTGGGGATGGCGAGTGCTCCGGCGAATCCGGCGGCACCGGCCAGCACCTGGCGGCGGTTAACAGGTGACATGCGACCGAGTCTGAGGAAAGCCCGGCGCTCAGCACAAGAGGATAATACGTATTATCTGCCAGAGGCCTCAACCGCCGCGGCGACCCTGCCGATAACCAACGCGTGGAGACTCGGGGGGCCAGGCCGCTCTGGCTTGCCTGGCTGCTGATCGGCGGCCTGGCCGCGGTCGCCTGCCCGCTGCTGCCTGACGGCACCTACGCCGCCGACTTCGGCTTCGAGGTCGTCGGGCTCTTCTCGGTCACCATGGTGCTGCTCGGGGTGCGGCGCAACCGGCCGCCCCGGCGGGCGCTGTGGTTCTGGTTCGCCGGCGGCCTCGCCACCTTGGTCCTCGGCGACGTCACCTGGGCCATCTACCAGCACGTGCTGCACCGCAGCCCGTTCCCGTCGCTCGCCGACGTGTTCTACCTCGGCGCGTACCCGCCGCTCGCCGCCGGCCTGTGGCTGCTGCTGCGCCGGCACGGCCGCGACGTCGCCGGGCTGATCGACGCGTGCATCGCCGCCGCCGGCACCGGCCTGCTCTTCTGGGTGTTCGTGATGCGGCCGGTCGCCGAGCTCGCCGGCGTGTCGCTCCTGCAGCGGCTGATCTCCCTCGCGTACCCGGCCGCCGACGTGCTGCTGCTCGTGCTGCTGGCCAGGATGCTCGCCGGCCGTGCCGCGAAGACGGCGAGCTTCTGGCTGCTGGCGGCCAGCATGACGCTGATGTTCTGCACCGACGTCGCCTATTCGCTGGTGTCGACCTACGACATCCTTGCCGGCGGGGTCCTCGTGGTCGGCTGGCTGATGTCGTACGTCTGCCTCGGCGCCGCCGCGCTGCACCCGTCGATGCGGGTCATGGACGAGCCGTCCGACGCCGTCGACACCGCCCTGTCCCGGCGCCGGCTCACCGTGCTCGCGGTCAGTTCGCTCGTCGCACCCGCCCTGCTGCTGGGGCAGGGCGTGGCGGGCGGCGGGCGGATCGACTGGCTCGCCATCGGCACGGTCGCGGTCGTGGTGTTCCTGCTGGTGCTGGTGCGCATCGCGGGCCTGGTCGGCAAGGTGCAGGATCAGGCCGACCAGCTCAGCGAGCTGGTCATGCGCGACGACCTGACCGGGCTGCCCAACCGGCGGTTCCTGGAGGAGCTGATCCGCGACGAGCTCGACGCGGGCACCGTGCCGCAGGTCGCGTTCATCGACCTCGACGACTTCAAGCGCATCAACGACGGCCTCGGCCACGCCATCGGCGACCAGCTGCTCGTGGCCGTCGGCAGGAGGCTCGGCACGGTCCTGCGCCCCGGCGACGTGGTGGCCCGCCTCGGCGGCGACGAGTTCGCGGTCCTCATGCCCGACACCGGCCCCGTGGCCGCCGACGCGATGGTCACCGAGCTCGCCACCGCGCTGCAGGAGCCGGTGTTCGCCGGCGACCAGCACCTGCTCGTGCAGGCGAGCATCGGCGTCGCCGACGCGGCGGGCACCCGCGACCCCTTCGAGCTGCTGCGCCGTGCCGACGTCGCGATGTACGCCGCGAAGGAGGACAAGACCCGCCAGCAGCGCTTCCGGGCCGAGCTCGACCAGCGGGCCGCGGCGCACGCGCAGCTCGGCGCGCAGCTGCGCGAGGCGCTCGACCAGGGGCAGTTCCAGCTGGTGTACCAGCCGATCGTGGCGCTGCCGCACGGGCAGATCGTCGGCGTGGAGGCGCTCATCCGCTGGCACCACCCGACGCTCGGCTTCATGAGCCCCGCCGACTTCATCCCCGTCGCCGAGCGCAACGGCCAGATCGTCGAGCTCGGCGCCTGGATCCTGCTCGAGGCCTGCTCGCAGGGGGCGGCGTGGATGGCCACCCTCGGCGACGCCGCGCCCGGCAAGGTGTCGGTCAACGTCTCCGCCCGGCAGCTCGCCGAGCCCGACTTCCCGGAGGTGGTCGCGGCGGTGCTGGCGGCGACCGGCTTCCCCGCGGACCGGCTGGCGATCGAGGTCACGGAGACGGCCGTCTTCGGTGGCGGGCGCGCGATCGAGGCCCTGGACGCCGTCCACGAGCTGGGCGTGCGGATCGCCCTCGACGACTTCGGCACCGGCCACTCGTCGCTGGGTCTGCTGCAGACCTGCCCGGTCGACATCCTCAAGGTCGACAAGTCCTTCGTCGACGACATCACGATGGCGGGCCGGCACTCGGTGATCGCGACCGCGCTCATCAACGTCAGCGACGGGCTCAACCTCGACGCCATCGCCGAGGGCGTCGAGACGGCGGAGCAGGCGCAGGAGCTGTACCGGCTCGGCTACCGCTTCGCGCAGGGCTACCACTTCGGCCGCCCGGTCGCGCAGCCGTCCTTCGCCCTGGCCTCCGCCGCGGCCTGACCCCCGGGGCTCCTGCCGCGCTGACCTCCTGGCGCGGTCTGGCGGGCTTGCGGCCCGGAGTTCGCCGGCGGGCGCCCGCCTTCCGTGGCCGCGGCGGCCGGCGCGCTACGCGGTGACGCCCGCGGTCTCCTGCTGGCGGGGCAGGGTCCGGGCCGCGGTCGCCGGCAGGACGACGCAGGTCCTGCAGCGGGCCTCGTACGTGTACGTGCCGTCGTCGGGCAGCGCGGTCGACGGGGCCAGCTCGCGCAGCATCGGCTCGCCGTGCTCGAGGACCTGCGTGTAGACGGCGCTGAAGCCGCGGCACACGTCGCACACGGCGCGCCGGTAGGTCACCGACGCGGGCCCCAGCTCCAGCAGCGCCCGCACCGGCGCGAACAGCTCGCCCCGGTGATCCAGGTCGATCCCGGCGGCGACGACCCTGGTGCCGCGCTCCAGCAGCGTCCGGACGACCGCCATGTCCGACATGGCGAACATGTGCACCTCGTCGATGCCGACCACGTCCACGTCCCCGTCCAGCGCCGAGGCGAGCGAGCTCGCCTTCACGGTCGCCAGGGCGGCCCCGCTGCGCGACACGACCCCGGCGTCACGGACGTGCCGCGCGCTCTGGAACACCCGGTGCCGCACGTCGGTGAACTGCAGCGGCGACAGCAGGCTCACCAGCTCGAGGGACTTGCCACTCTTCATCGGCCCGAGGATGACGGTCAGATCCACGGCGGCCAGGCTACCGCCCCGACCGGCCCCGCTCACGTGTTACGGCTCACCTACGGCTCATCCCGTGTCGCTCAGCCCATCTGCCAGAGCGCGCTGACGGGGACGGCGCGGAGCTTGGGGCCGAAGGGCAGGGTCGCGGTGCCGGTGTAGAGGACGACGCCGACGATGAAGTCGTCGCCGAGCCTGTCGGCGAGGCGGCGCAGCCCGCCGAAGTCGTCGGCCTTGACCGTGGACGAGGCCTTCACCTCGATGCCGACGACCTGGCCGCGACGGTTCTCCAGGACGGCGTCCCTAGCACCAGACTTTCGATCCGCGGCGGTTTGATTTTCGATTTGCGCGCGTTTGGCTTTCGGTTTGCGGCACCGCATGCCGCCGGGCGCCGGCAGGCGTCGGCGTGGCGGCAGGTGGACCCGGTGACGGGCAGGTGGTCAGGCGCCGGTCAGGGCCAGGTCGGCGCCGGCGCGGATGCCGGGGCCGGCGACGGTGGTCAGGTGGCCGTCGGCGTCGGCGTGCACGACGCGGGCGCTGGCGTGGTAGCGGATGTTGAGGTTCTCCGCGAAGTGCCGGCCGTTGAGCAGGCCGCCGGCGGCCATGACGGTGGCGATGTCCAGGGCCCAGTACCGGTGGCCCTGGTGCCCGTCGCGGTAGTGGACGGCGACCTCGCCGGACAGGTAGGCGTCGTAGACGACGCGGACGCCGAGGTCCATGTGCAGCGCGACCAGCTCGTCGCCCGCGGCACCCGGCGGCAGGTCGACGCTCGCGGACTCGACGGTGCCGGTGCCCCAGTCGTGGGTGTAGTCGAGGCCGGCGGCGCCGGCGGGGAACGTGATCGCGTAGCGGACCGGCGTCGTCGGGCTGACGCCGCCGACCGGCGACCACAGGTGCGTGGCGGTGCAGGTCAGGCGGGTGCCGGCGCCGGCCAGCGGGACGCTGACCGGCATGGAGCCGACGCCGGTGACGGAGGCGCTCTGCACGACCAGGGTCGTGGCGACCGGTGACCAGTCGTGCGAGCGGTGCAGGAACCCGTCGAGCTGCGCCAGATCGGGCCGCTCGCCGAGGCACGCCGTGACGGCCTCCGTGAGCGCCTCGCCGGACAGGCCGAAGAGCTCCGTCTCCTCGGCGGTGACCGGATGGTGGTCGGCGCCGGTCGCGTTGACGCTGGACGAGGCGTAGCAGAGCCCCGCGATGATCGACAGCTCGATGCCCATGACCGCCCCCTGAGTTGTAACGCCGCTGTTACGAAGCGTCCCACCCGTGCCGGAGGCCAAGGTCACGAATGCTGAAACCGCACCGAAGAGGAGCGCAGCGAGGCCTGGCGCGGTGCGGAGCGGACCTGCAGCGTCGCGCTGAACGCCTCGTCGTCGAGGCTGCGCTTGGACGACGCCGCCAGGTCGGCGGCCGCGGCGGCCTCCCGCTCGAGCGTCGAGGCCTGCTGGTACGCGCGGAACAGCCGGTCCCGGATGATCCGGCGCATCCGCAGCTGCTGCGCGAACGGGTGCTCCGTCGGGTCCCAGCCGTTGCGGTGCATGAGGGCGTCGGCGAGGTGCGCGGCGGACAGCTCGCCCCGCTGGTGCGCCGCGTTGACCATGCGGACCATGTGCTGCCGCCGGGTGTCCGGGTCGTCCTCGGTGAGCGGGAACGCCTGCGCCCGCTCCAGCCGCCGGACCCCCTTCTCGGCCTCCTCGTACGCCCGCCACGCCGCCTCCTGCGTGCGCTGCGCGGCCTCCCACTCCTCCCGCCGGCGCCCGGCCATCACCGAGGTCCGGGACGCCGCGACGGCGACCTCATCGCTGTACCGCTGCAGCTCCTGAAGCTCGGCGTTCTTGCGCTCCATGGCGAGCTGCCGCTCCCGGGCGGCCTCCGGGTCCCGGATCGCCTTGCGCAGCCGGGCCCACCAGGACGGCCGCCCGGACCGCCCGGCCCTGGCCTCCTGGCGCTTGGACAGCAGGGTCAGAACGACGAACGTGACGAAGACGGCGGCGAGCAGCGCGGCCCAGATCGCGAGCGCTTCACGCATCCCGTGGGCAAGGTCCTGCAGAGCGGCGTCCATGAATGCACCT
Source organism: Dactylosporangium sp. NPDC006015 (assembly GCF_040614215.1). Lineage (NCBI taxonomy): Bacteria > Bacillati > Actinomycetota > Actinomycetes > Micromonosporales > Micromonosporaceae > Dactylosporangium > Dactylosporangium sp. NPDC006015. The sequence continues at coordinate 50,437 of NZ_JBEXUD010000030.1, read as the reverse complement.
CGAGGGGGGATCGAGCGGCGAGAAGGGGACGTCTCAAACCCAGGCGCGAGGCGGCGCCCGCCCAGCGACAGCCCCCACGGCGAACGCGTCGAGAACCACCGCGACGACAGCAGATGTACCAGTAGCCGGCGCGACCCCGGCCGGAAATTCAGGCGCCGAGCTGATGACTGCGGGCAGCGCCGCAGACGATGCACGCACGGCGTTCCCCGAGGCGACCCGCACGGCCCCCGCAACGGGCGGCGCCCCCCGATCCACAGTGGACGCCGGCAGCGCGGGCGTGAACCCCGCGCCCAGAATCACCGCACACAACGCCAACGCCAACCGCCGCACGCCACGCCGCAGGCGGCTCGCAGGCGCAACGACGTACATGACTCAAACATGCCCTGCGAAGATGAAGGTCGCAACATGGGAACGCGCACCGTGACCTGTCCCACGCGCCGGTCCACGCCGCCACCCGTACACCACCCGACAGACGAAACGGAGCCCCGACGACACAAACGTCGCCCCCGAACCGGTCTTGTGGGGGTGTTGGGCGGGGCAAAGCTCCCCCACCGGGGAGCACCGGCAAAGCCGGTACGCGGGAAATCATCAAGCGCTGATGCAAAAACGTCGCCCCCGAACCGATCTTGTGGGGGTGTTGGGCGGGGCAAGCTCCCCCACCGGGGAGCACCGGCAAAGCCGGTACGCGGGAAATCATCAAGCGCTGATGCAAAACGTCGCCCCCGAACCGATCTTGTGGGGGTGTTGGGTGGAGCGAAGCTCCCCCACTGGGGAGCACCGGCTTCGCCGGTGCGCGGGGAATGACGACATCACCAACGCGAAACGGCGGACCCGCCGTGAGCAGGGTCCGCCGATTGATGGAGTGGAGACGAGGGGACTCGAACCCCTGACCCCCACACTGCCAGTGTGGTGCGCTACCAGCTGCGCCACGTCCCCATCTTCGTGCCCCGGTCTTGCGGGCACTCACGGAATAGTACACAACCTTGGAGGGGGTCTCACACCGGGTATCTAGTTCTGCGTCGGGTCGGCCGGGTAGTGGGCGACGGCGGCCATGAGCCCGCCCTGGCGGCGCAGGACCATGTGCCAGAGGTCGTCCGGGCGGGGGGCGAAGGCGTCGCTGGGGAGGGCGTCGAAGACGAACCAGGAGCCGCTCTCGATCTCGCGCTCCAGCTGCCCCGGGGACCAGCCCGCGTAGCCGGCGAAGACGCGGACGCCGACGACGCCGGCGACGAGAAGGTCGGGGTCGCCGGAGAGGTCGACGGTGCCGACGGCGCCCGAGACGCGGTTGAAGCCGGCCAGGTCCTCGACGCCGGGGCGGGTGCGGGCGAGGCAGATCGCGGCCTCGGGCTGCACGGGGCCGCCCTCGAAGACGACGGGTGGCTCGCCGGCCAGGGCGCCCCAGCCGCCGAGGACGTCGGCGACCTGGACCTCGGTGGCACGGTTGAGGACGACGCCGAGGGCGCCGCCTTCCTCGTGGGCGACGACGAGGACGACGGTGCGTTCGAAGTTGGGGTCGCGGAGCGCGGGCGTCGCCACCAGCAGCCGGCCGGTCAACGACTCCATCGCCCTCCCTCGACGCTGTTTCGACGTGCCCCGCCCGCCGGAGCTCCCCCTCCGGGGTGATCCCCTACCGGTCGGCGCTCCGAACATCCCACCGGCCTGGTCAGCACCACCCGAAGAACCGGACGAACCGGAGTCGCCGGACGAGTCTGACGGACGGAACTGTTCCATCCCACCGAGATCCCCGTATGAAGACATCAGCTCCACCAGCAGACATGACGGGCCGCGCGGTTGAGGACGAGCCGGGGTGCGAGCGTCATGTCTCGCACATTAGCCTGACCCGCCGCTCGCGGTTAGGGTCTGTTGCGTGACCTCACTCGCGGACGTTGCCGTCATCGGTGGTTCAGGGCTGTATGCGCTGCTCGACGACGCCGAGGAACATGTGCTCGACACGCCGTTCGGCGCGCCGTCGGATCCGGTCACGGTGGCGACGGTCGGCGGGCGGCGCACGGCGTTCCTGCCCCGGCACGGCAAGGACCACCGGTTCCCGCCGCACAGGATTCCCTACCGGGCGAACCTGTGGGCGCTGCGGGAGATCGGGGTGCGGCAGGTCCTGGCCCCGTGCGCGGTCGGCGGGCTGCGGCCTGAGCTGGGGCCGGGCACGTTCGTGGTGCCGGACCAGCTGATCGACAGGACGTCGGGGCGGGTGCAGACGTTCTACGACACGGGCGCAGTGCACGTGAACTTCGCCGATCCGTATTGCACCGACGGGCGGGCCGTCGTGAAGAAAGTTGCAGCGGAGCACGGGATCGACACGCACGACGGCACGATGGTGGTCGTCGAGGGGCCCCGGTTCTCCACCCGGGCGGAGTCGCGGTGGTACACCGCGATGGGCGGCGCTGTCGTGAACATGACCGGCCACCCGGAGGCCGTCCTGGCCCGGGAGCTGGCGCTGTGCTACACGTCGATCGCGCTCGTCACCGACCTCGACGCGGGGGTCGAGGGTGACCACGGGGTGACGATGGACGAGGTGTTCGCGGTGTTCGCGGCCAACACCGAGCGGCTGCGGAAGGTGCTGCTGGACGTGGTCCCGGCCCTGCCCGAGCTGCCCGACGACCCGTGCCAGCACGCGCTGGACGGCATGCCGGTCTAGCGGCCTGGCGGGCCGGCCTCCAAGGACCGACGGGCCGGTCTCACAGCCGGTCTCAAAGGCCGGTCTAGGGGAACCGCACCACGAAACGGCAGCCGTCGCCCTCGTTGGCGACGGCGACGTCGCCGTGGTGCGCCTCCACGAGGCCGCGGACGATGGCGAGGCCCAGCCCGCCGCCGGCCTCCCGGGTCGGGGTCCTGGCCGCGGTACCGCGGAAGGCCACATCGAACACGCGCGGCAGATCCGACTCGGGGATGCCGCCGCACGTGTCACTGACGGCGAGCCAGCCGCCCTTCGTGTCCTGGCCGCCGGTCACGGCCACGGTGCCGTCGGGCGGCGTGTACCGGATGGCGTTGCGGATGAGGTTGTCGACCACGCGGGACAGCTCCGGGACGGACCCCTGGATGGTCGGCCACCCGTTCGACGACGCGGTGAGATGGATGCCGGCTGCCGCCGCGAGCGGCGTCGCGGTGGCGATCGCGTCGGAGACCACGTCGCCGAGGGGCACCTCGGACAGGGTCAGCTGCAGCGCGCCGGCGTTGATCCGGGACAGCTCGAAGAGGTCGTCGACGAGCGCGGCCATCCGGTCGGTCTCGGCGCTGATGCGACGGTGGTAGTCGGCGACGGTCGACGGGTCGGAGACGACGCCGTCCTCCAGGGCCTCGGCCATGGCGCGCAGCCCCGCGAGGGGCGTCCGCAGGTCGTGCGAGACCCAGGCGACCAGCTCGCGGCGCCGGGCCTCGGCCGCCCGCTCCCGCTCCCGCGCCTCGGCGGCCCACATGCTGGCCCTGGCGAGCCGCCCGCCGGCCCAGAGCCCGGCGGCGAGGCTGACGGTGGCGGCGGTGCCGACGACGATGAGCAGCACGTGCAGGTCGTGGTCGGAGATGAACATCTCCATGGAGGCGCCGACGATCCCGGCGAGCACGCTCAGGACGGTGACGAGCAGCAGCACCACGATGTGCGCGGTCACGGAGCGGCCCCGCAGCGGCCCGCGCAGGACGAGCAGCCCGGCGACGGCGACGGCCAGCGAGCAGCCGAGGGCCATCAGGAACGTGAGGAGGACGTCACGCATATTCGTACCGGTAACCGACGCCCCACACGGTGAGGATGCGCCGCGGCTCGGCCGGGTCGTCCTCGACCTTCTCCCGGAGGCGTCGCATGTGGACGGTGACGGTGGACTGGTCGCCGAAGGTCCAGCCCCACACCTGCTGGAGCAGCTCGGCGCGGCGCAGGACCCGGCCGGGGTTGCGCATCAGGAACACCAGCAGGTCGAATTCGCGCACGGTCAGCGCCAGCGCCTCGCCGCGCAGCGTGGCGGTCCGCCGCTCGGCGTCGACGCGCAGCTCCCCGTCGACGAGCGTCTCCTCGACCGGGGCCGGGACGGCCCGGCGCAGCACCGACTGGACCCGCAGGACCAGCTCGCGGGGTGAGAACGGCTTGGTGACGTAGTCGTCGGCGCCCAGCTCGAGGCCGAGGACGCGGTCGGACTCCTCGCCGAGGGCGGTCAGCATGATGACCGGCAGCGTGCGGTCCTGCGCGCGCAAGCGCCGGCAGACCTCGAGCCCGTCGATGCCGGGCAGCATGAGGTCGAGCACGACGAGGTCCGGTCGTTCGGCGTCGTACGAGTCGAGCGCCTGCCGGCCGTCACCGGCGAGCGCGACGGTGAACCCTTCGCGTTCCAGGTATCGCCGCACCACGTCGCTGACGGTCGGGTCGTCGTCGACGACCAGCACACGTTGCCCCATCACCCGAGCCTAGAGCGCCCGGAAGCGCCTTCGGAATCACCGGGCGAGCCGTAAGCGAACCGTCAGGTCTCGCCGCCCAGGTCGGTCTCGTACGCCTCATGCAGCAGGTCGGCGCCGCGCTGCCGGTGCTGCCACACCTCCCGGATCAGCCGGGCCGCGTCCTCGCAGACCACCTCCGGGCGGACGCCGCCCGCACCGAGGTGCCCTTCCAGGTCGTCCAGGGCCTCCCAGACGGTCTCGTGCTCGTCGACCAGACCGTAGAGTCCCCGCGCAAGCCGGGGCGCGTCGCCGAGGACACCCGCGTAGAGCCCGGACGGGCCCTCGGTCTCCCGGACGTGGGCGGCGAACGCCGCCTTGAGCTGAGCGACGGCCTGACTGACCGCCGGGCGCCAGGCCGGGTCACCGGCCGGCGTCTGTATCGCGTGCTCCACCCGTTGTATGCCACCGAGCAGTTCCATGGGACGCACCTCCGCCGCGGCTACGTCAGTCCCTCCATGGTGTGACCTGGAGCACAATTTGTCCAGGCTAAAGCGTCGAAATCTCCTCATTCACCCCGGCCGAGGCGCCGGCCATCCGGTGCAGCCACGTGGAGACCACCGCCAGATCCGCCTCACTGAACCCGGCCGAGAGGCGGGCCTCGACGGCCTGCACGGTCGGCAGCGCGGCCTCCAGCCGCTCCAGCCCGAGTGGGGTCAGCATGATCTGCTGCGAGCGCCGGTCGGTGGGGTGCTGGCGCCGCTCGACCAGGCCCGCGCGCTCCAGGCCGCCGAGCATCTCGTTGGCCGACTGGCGGGCGGTGGACACCTTGCGGGCGACGTCGGCGACCGACATGCCCGGCGACTCCCGCAGCAGGAGCAGCGAGGCGAACTGCGCGACCGAGAGGTCGTGCTCGACGAGCGCCTCGGCGACCACGCCGCGCAGGCTCAGCCACGCGTGCCGGACGAGAAACGTGGAGCAGGCTTCGTCGGTACTCACGGGACCATTGTGCGCCGCGCCAGTATTGACAGGAACCTGACGTTATTGCCACAGTGAAGCCATGACCGTCAGGGACCTGTCAATAAAGCTACCCCAGCAGCGTCGCGTGCTGTCGGTGCTCGTCTTCGCCGCGGTGCTGATCTGGATCGACACGACCATCCTCGGCATCGCCCTCGAACGCATCGCCGACCCGCGGACCGGTCTCGGCGCGACCCCCGGCGAGCTGCAGTGGGCCGTCGGCTCGTATGCGCTGCTCTTCGCCACCGCGCTGTTCGCCGCCGGCGCGCTCGGCGACCGCTACGGGCACCGCACGATCCTCGCCGCCGGCCTGGCGATCTTCGGGGCCGCCTCGGTCTGGGCCGCCTGGGCGGGCGACGCGACCGGCCTGATCCTGGCCCGCGGCCTGATGGGGCTCGGCGGGGCGATGATGATGCCGACCTCGATGGCGATCATCGGCGCGACGTTCCCGGCCGAGCGGCGCGCCGGCGCGATCGCGGCCTGGTCGGCGTCCAGCGGCGTCGGCGTCGCGCTCGGCCCGCTGCTCGGCGGCGTGCTCGTCGACCACTTCTGGTGGGGGTCGGTGTTCCTGGTCAACCTGCCCGTCGTCGCCATCGCCCTCACCGGCGTCCTGCTGGTCGTGCCCAACCCGAAGCTCGTGCAGCGGCGCCGCCCCGACCCGCTCGGTCTGGTGCTGTCCACCGGTGGCCTGGCGCTGCTGGCGTACGGGCTGATCGAGGCCGGCCAGAACACCGACTGGACCCGCTGGCAGGTGTGGGCGACCACGCTCGCCGGTCTCGTGGTGCTCGCGCTGTTCACGGTCGTGGAGTGGCGCTCGGCGGAGCCGTCGTTCGACCCGCGCCTGTTCCGCAACGGCCGCTTCAGCGCCGGCAACGTCGCCCTCGCCACGCTGTTCTTCGGCATCACCGGCCAGATGTTCTACGGCAACTTCTACCTGCAGGGCGCCCGCGGCATGTCGGCCCTGGAGACCGGCCTGGCGTTCCTGCCGGGCGCGATCGGGGTCGCCGCCGGCTCCGGCATCGGCGCGCGGCTGGCGAAGCGCTTCGGCGTCGGCCCCGTCAGCGGCGTGTCGCTGCTGGTGGTGGCCGCGAGCTTCCTGGCCAACCTCACGTTCGACCTGGACACGCCACTGCTGTGGTTCTGCGCCGTCGGGTTCGTCAGCGGGATCGCGATGGGCATGGCCATCGCGCCGACCGTCGCCGCCGTCATCGCGGTGCTGCCGCTGGACCGCATGGGCGCCGGCTCGGCGGTCAACAACACCGTCCGGCAGGTCGGCAGCGTCCTGGGCATCGCGCTGCTCGGCACGATCCTCGCGAGCACCTACCGGGACCGGATCGCGCCCGCCCTCGCCGGCCTGCCGCCGTCCGCCCGCGACGCCGCCGCACCGTCTGCCGAGCACACCCGCGCGGTCGCGGAGCAGCTGCACCGGGCCGACCTGGCCGCCGCGGCCGACGGCGCGTTCGTGACCGCGATGCACGTCACGGCCGCCACCGGCGCTCTCGTCGCCTTCGCGGGTGGCGTACTGCTGCTGGCGGCGTTCCGCAGCAGGAAGTCCACTGTGGAAGATCAGCGGGTCTTGTCACCGACGGGTTGAGGCCCGACGATGACCACATGCCGGCAAACCGGGGGGTTGCGGCCGCACTTGTGCTGGCCGGGGGCTTGGCGATCGCATCGGCGGTCCTCACCGGATGGGGCCCGTGGCGGTTCGTCGCGCTGATCCCGCTCGAACGACCCTCCAGGGCGATCGCGGTGCTGGTCACCGGGGTCGCCCTGGTCGCTACCGGCCTCCTGCGTTCTTTCCTGCCGGCTTCTTTGGCTTCGTTGCCTTGGTTGGCTTCGTTGCCTTGGTTGGCTTCGTTGGCCTGGTTGGCTTCGTTGGCCTGGTTGGCTTCGTTGGCTTTGTTGATGGGCGTCGTGATCGCCGGCTTGGACGCGGGGCCGGCCACGGTCGCCGAGTCGGGCGACGGCCGGTTCACGCTGGTGGCGTACGACCGCGACCACCGCCACTACGTCTTACGCACCACCGGCCCGTTCGGCCGCGAGGGCCGCACCGACGTGGCATGCACCGCTCCCGGCGGCGTCCAGGTGCGGGCCGTGCGGTTCTCCGACGGGCGGCAGGTCGCGTTCGACACCTCCGACGGCCTCACCTGGCAGGTCGGCTTCTCCCCCGGCAGCCTCCGGCCGACCAGGATCCTGGACTGGTGCACCCGATGATGCCCCACTGGGGCACTGGCCTCGCGCGCCGCTGGGGTGCCATCGCCCTCACCGTCCTCAGCGTCGCGACGCTCGTGACCGTCTCGGCGGGCCTGCTGACCGCGTCGGTCGCACCGTGGCGCTTCGTGCGGTTCATCCCCTTCGAACGCCCCGCCGGCTGGATCCCGGTGGCCGTGACCGCCGTCGCCGGACTCGTGGCGGCCGGATGGCTCGGCCTGCGCACCCCCGCCGTCAGGAGGGCCGTCACCGGCTTCGGCACGGTCGCGGTGCTCCTCACGGTGTGCGCCGGCGCCGCCGCCAACGTCGGCAGCGTCCTGGCCGGAGACCCGGCACAGGCCCCGGCGAAACTGGTCGCGGCGACCGGCGACGGCCTGGAGCTCGTCGCCCACCTGGCGGACCAGCGGCACTACCGGCTGCGCACCACCGGCCCGTTCGCCCGCGAGGGCACCACCGACGTCGCCTGCACCGCCCACCAGTCGGAGCAGGAACGCCCCGACGTCGAGGCCCCGCCGGACAACACCCACCCCCCGATGATGCCGGCGGTCCGGGTGGAGTCGGCCAGGTTCCCCGACCCCACGCACCTGGAGCTGACCACCACCGACGGCCGCACCTGGACGGTCCGCATCAACGGCGTCAACCCCGACCGCACTCTCGACTGGTGCGGCCGGCGCTCCGACGAACCCCGCTGACCCCTCGCCACGCCGGCATTATGATGGGTGGCACCACCGACAAGAAATTTGGTCGGTGGTGCTAGGCTGAGGGACAAGAACGCGGCGGCACCGGCCCGGCTCCCGTGCCATCACAACAGGCCCGGCGCACCCGTCGAACTCCGCGAAAGGCGAGCAGGGGGACAGGAACAGGAAGCGGCGCGCCGGGCGGTACGCGCGAAAGGCCGTCAGCAGGCCGTCGATGCTCTGACCTTGAGATCGCACGGGACCCGGATGAGCTCGTGGTGCTGTGGCGCGCCGTTGATCGCGGCGAGCAGCAGGCTGCCGGCGGTCCTGCCCATCTCGTGCAGCGGCAGCGCCACCGTGGTCAGCGGCGGGCGCTGGTGCACGGCCAGGGACCGGTCGTCGAAGCCGACGACCGCGACGTCGCCGGGGATCCGCAGGCCCCGCTCGTGGATCGCGGCGAGCGCGCCGGTGGCCAGGTCGTCGCTGGCGCAGAAGATCGCGTCCGGTGGCTGCGCCGCGGCGAGCATCGACTCGGCCAGGGCGAAGCCGTCCTCGGGCGACCACGACGGCGAGTGCCGCACGAGCGCCGGGTCGAGGGCGAGGCCGGCCTCCTGGACGGTGACGGTGAGCCCGTCGAGCCGGTCGCGGGTCGCGTCCCACGAGGCCGGCCCGTTGATGAACCCGATCCGCCGCCGGCCGATGTCGATCAGGTGCCGGGCGGCGAGGGCCGCGCCGCCGCGGTCGTCGGGCAGCACGCTCGGCACGGGCTCGGAGGTGCCGTACTCGTACAGGAACACGTACGGCGTGCCGGACAGCGGCAGGGCCGGGCCTGGGCGCGGGCGGACCCGGTTGCCCGACATGATGATCAGCCCGTCGACCTGGCGGTCGATGAGCCGGCGCAGGTGCTTGCGCTCCTTCTCGGGGTCGCCGTAGCTGTTGGCGAGCAGCACAACCCGCACTGGCGGCTGCCGGTCCGCGAGGGCGTCCTGCCGACGCTGACCGTCGTCGACGACACGCTGGACGCCGCACCCGAGCGGGTGGCACTGATCGTCCAGGACGCCCGGGAGTACGCCGCGAAGTACCTGACCTGACAAACCCGAGGACTCCCGGTGGCGGCCGGGACATCACGGCGGCGGCGCGGCCTGAGCACCCGCGCCGCCGCCGCCATTTCTGCACATCAGCGGCCGCGAGGTCGCCCCGTGGCCCTTCTCCGGGACCACAGCAGCCAGCCCAGGCCCACGACGGCGATGGCGGCCGCGGCGGTGGTGAGGCGGAGCCAGACCGGCCACGGGCCGCGGTCGGGGTCGCCGCCCGGGGCGGCCCGCGCCGACGGCAGCAGCGCGGTGGCGGCCTGCAGGTCGTAGGTGGTGGAGCCGTCGGCGGTGGTCAGCGGGCGCAGGTCCGGTCCGCTGACCGTGCGGTGCTCGGTGGCGCCGCCCTGGGTGACCAGCGGCCGGTCCTGCGCCGCCCAGCCGACCAGCGCGATCTGCTCCTTCGTGACGATCGGCGCGGGCGGCGGGGTCCGGTCCGCCGGGCCGGTGGGCAGGAACGTGATCGTGCAGTCGAGCTTGCCCACGCCGGCGTTGTCGGCGACGGCGAGCCACCGGCCGTCCGGCGACCAGGCGGCCTGCCCGGCGATCAGCACGCCGAAGCCGACGGGGTCGAGTCCGGTGACGACCCCATCGTCGGTGAGGTCGAGGATGCGGATCGCGCGCCGCGGCTCGACCTCCGTGTCGGGGGTTCCCTGCACGGCGAGCCGCCGGCCGTCGGGCGAGAACGCGGCGGCCGTCGCCACCGTCGCGAGCCTGGTGGAGGTGCCGGTCGTGAGGTCGAGGACCGCCGATTCGGTGTCGCCCACGGTGTACGCGAGGCGGGTCCCGTCAGGTGACCAGGCCAGCGGCTGGACCGCCCCGGTGCCGGAGGTCGCGCTGGTGGCGGTCACGCCGGTGCGCAGGTCGACGACGGCGACGTCGGTGGCGGCGCCGCCGATGCTGCCGACCGCGACCCGCGTGCCGTCGGGGGCGAGCAGCGCCGGCGCGTCCTGCCAGGTGCCGAGCTCGACGGGGCCGCCGCGCCGCTCGGCCTCGTCGAGCCGGCGGTACGTGTGCCCGTCGGTGCTCAGCACGACCGTCTGCAGGGTGTGCAGCCAGCGCGGGCCGTTGCTGCCCTGCACGTACATGAGGAGCGCGGGACCGGGCGGCGCCTCGGACACCGGGGCGGTCAGCAGCGACAGGCCCGCGAGGCGGGTCGGCAGGACCGTCCCGTCGGTGGGCGCCGCCGGCTGCGCCAGCAGCCCCGGGCCGAGCGCCGCCGCGGCCAGTACACCCAGAACTCCGGCGGCACTGAGCAGCGGACGCCACCGGCCCGGCTTCGTCGTGGCCCGCGCCATCAGCACGGCGACGTCCGGGGGGTCGACGGGGACGGCGTCGGCGATGGAGCGGACGGCCGCGCCGACGCGGGCCTGCGGGTCAGACGACATCGAGGTCCTCCTTGATCGCGGTCAGCGCCCGGTGCAGCAGCGACTTGACCGTGCCCGGGCGGCAGCCGAGCGCGGCGGCGATCTGCGCCTCCGGCAGGTCGAGGTAGAACCGCATGAAGACGGCCGCCCGCTGCCGCGGCGAAAGCTTCCGCAGCGCGGCCCGGACGACCTGGGCGTCGGGTGTCGTCTCGGCGCTCAGCTCCCACGAAGCGGTGGCGTGGCGGCGCTCCAGCCGGCGGCGGCGCACCCACGATGTGCACCGCGACACCACCGCCCGGCGCAGGAACGGCACCGGCTCGCGGACCTGGTCGCCGCGGCGGAACCACTCGATGAACGCCTCCTGCGCGACGTCCTCGGCCGCGGCGAGGCTGCCCGTCGTCAGGTACGCCAGCCGGACGAGCGCCGGGTAGTGCACGGCGTACACCTCCCGGAAGGCCTCCTGGTCGAGGCCCTCCGGGGCGGGATCGTCAGTCACCACGGTCACATCGTGCAGGCGCACGAGGTGCCGGGTCGGTTCCGGCTACCTTCCCATGAGTTTTTCGACGTCGGCGAGCTCCGACGCGGCGAGCGGCCCGTGGGCGAGCGCGCCGGCGTTCTCCTCGACCTGCGCGACGGTGCGGCAGCCCGGGATCGGCACGGTCCGGCCGCTGTACGCCCACAGCCACGCGAGCGCACCCTGGGCGAGGGTCCGGCCGCCGGACGTAAGGACGTCACGGACGGCGTCGATCCTGTTCAGGAACTCCGCCGCCGGGCGCCCGTCGGTGAAGTAGGTCATCCACTCGGGGCTGAGCCCGCGGACGTCGTCCTCCGGCAGCTTCGACTCGGCGGTGTACCTGCCGCCGAGCAGACCCATCGCGAGCGGCCCGCGGATGATGACGCCGAGGTCGTGCTGGTCGGCGACGGGGATCACGCCGAAGGAGCCCCGCAGCACCGAGAGGTCCGCCTGGATCGTGGTGCAGTGGACGCCGGCCTCGGCGAACGCGGTCGCCCGCTCCGGGAAGTCGGTGCTCCACCCGTACGCGCGGACCAGGCCCTGCTCCACGAGCGCCTCGAGGGCCGGGATCAGGTCCAGCGCCTGCGGGATCGGCAGGCCGTTGATGTGCAGCTGGTACAGGTCGATGTAGTCCGTGCCGAGCCGCCGCAGCGATTCCCGGACGGCCCGCCCGACCCCCTCGGGCGTGCCGTCGTCGGGGCCGACCTGGCGGGTCTGCTCGTCGAACGTGCCGCCGAACTTCGTGGCGATGACCGCCTGGTCCCGTCTTCCTTGCAGGGCCGTGGCCAGGATCTTCTCGCTGTGCCCGGCGCCGTAGACGTTGGCGGTGTCGAAGAACGTGACGCCCAGGTCGAGCGCCCTGCGGATCGCCCGGATCGACTCGTCGTCGTCGACCTCGCCCCAGCCGAGCGGCTGGTCCCCGGCCCAGAAGGGCCCGCCGATCGCCCAGCAGCCGATCCCCAGCGCGCTGACCTCGATGCCGCTGCGGCCCAGTTTCCTCGTTTCCGTCATGGTCGTCAGGCTGCCAGCTGGAGCGCGCTCCAGGTCAACTCGTGCAGCTCCACGTGACCGCGACCGGCTCCGCTCAACTCGTGCAGCTCCAGGTGACCGCGACCGGCTCCGCGTTCATCGTGCTGCCCCGGCTGGACAGGTATCCGGCGACGACCGTCCCGTCGTCGCTGAGCGCCTCGACGGTCAGCATCGCCGTCTTCTCGTCGTACCTGGCCGGCAGCGGCAGCTTCTGCGTGGTGCCGTCGGGCGCGACGATCGTCTGCTCGCCGGCGATCCGGCCCTGGGCGTTGACCACCCACATCAGGCCGTCCGCCATGTCGAACCGGCCGGTGCGCAGGTTCCACCGCGGCGCACCGATGAACCGGCCGCCGCCGCGGGCCGGATCGTCGTGCCCGGCCCAGCCGACCACCCAGCCGTCCCGGATCACCTTGGCGCTGTACGTGGTCGCGGGCTTACCGTTGACCTGCGGCTGCGGCAGTTGCTGCACGGTGCCCGCCGGCGACCAGACGTAGCCCAGGTCCGCCTTCACCTCGCCGCCGACCAGGGCGCCGACCACGGTGCCGTCCTCGTCGATGCCGGTCGCCTTGCCGGTCATGCCCTTCGCCGGCGTCGCCAGCATCGTCGGCTGCGCGTCCGGCGACGCCCACATCGCCGCCCTGCCCTGGACCGACCCGACGATGACCTCCCGTTCGTTGATCGCGAACGCCTGGGCGTCAGTACCGGCGAGCTTGCTGAACTTCCCGTCCTTGTACACCCACGCCGTGGTCGTGTCGGCGGTGGTGAAGCTGGTGCCGACGAGCACGCCCTTGGAGGTGGCGTCGTACAGCGTCGGGTCGTCGCCCGGCATGGGCACCTTCCGCAGCTGCCGGTCCTCCCACACGACGGTCGACGGGTGCCCGCTCTCGTAGGTGCGGCCGACGATGTACCTGCCGGTCGGGTCGGACCCGCTGACGACCGCCTTCCCCTCCGCGAGCTTCTGCACCTCGCACCCTTTCGGACCGGTGCTCCGGCCCGGTTCCTGGTTGGGGCTCGCGCCCGTCACGGCCGGCTTGTCCGCTCCGCCGTCCGTCACCGCGGCCCATCCGGCGACCGCCACGATGACGGCCGTGGCGCCGGCGCCCGCGATCCGCACCCGCCGGTGGTGCCGGTCCCCGTCGGTCATCGCCCGCGCGACGTCCACCGTGGACGGTCCCATCGGCCTTCCACCGGCCAGCGGCCGCAGCAGCGCCGCACCGTCCTGTTCGTGCTCGTGCTCGTGCACCGTCATCGTCCTCTCCGCATCTCGGCCGGTTCGGCCTCCTCGACGTACCTGCGCAACGTCGCCAGCCCGCGGGCGGTCTGGCTCTTGACCGTGCCGGGCGAGCAGTCGAGCATCGCGGCGACCTCGTCCACCGGCAGGTCACACAGGAACCGCAGCACCAGCACCGCCCGCTGCCTGCGCGGCACCCGGGCGAGCGCGGCCCGCAGCACGACGGCCTCCTCGACCCGCTCCGCCGCCGCGCTCCGCGGGTCCGGCGCGTCGGGCGGCTCCGCCGTCAACCCGACCCGGAACCAGGTCCGCCGCCGCTCGTCGATGAACCCGCGGACGACCATCGTCCGCACGTACTGGTCCAGGTGCTCGACGTCCCTGATCCGCTGCCACTTGACGTACAGCTTGGTGATCGCCTGCTGCACGAGATCGTCGGCGCGGTGCTCGTCCCCGCACAGGATGTACGCCAGCCTGCGCAACGACGGCATGGCGCCCGTCACGTACTCGACGTACTCGCGCTTCGCCTCGGCCCGCATGCCCGCCCTCCCTGGTGTCGCGACTTCAACGCGTCCCAGCCCGCTCGCGGTTGCACGGTTTCCGCCAGAAGTTTCAGCGCCGCAGCCGGTAGTCCAGGTGGGTAACACCCCGACCCACGATGATCGTCGGCTCCTCGAACCTCGCGAGCTTTCCAGCGTGTACGAGCTCGCGGAGCACCCGGACACCACCGCCGAGCACCACCGGGACCAGGTTGATCCGCAGCCCGTCCAGCAGTCCCGCGTCGAGGCACTGGCTGGCGACCTGTCCCGGCCCGACCCCGACGATCCCGCCGCCAGCGACCGCGACGGCCTGCTCGACGGCGCGCCTGTACTGGCCGGCCCCGCTGTCTTGCACGCCGACGACGACCTTCTTGTCCACAAAAGGACGGTCTTCCGGCACGCGGCCTCCTGCGCTCGCGGGCCTCTGATGCGAGGACCTCTGACGGAAGACCTCTGACGTGAGGACCTCTGACGTGAGGACCTCTGACGCGAGGAGTTCTGGCTCGCGGGCTTCTGGTGCGCAGTCTTCTGGCGCGGGGACCCCCGGCTCGCGGGCTTCTGGTGGGTGGGCAACGTCGTCACGCTCGGGGGAACGGGTGCGGCCCTGACCGCCAAGCCCAGCCCCGCCGAACCAGGCCACGCCCAGCCACGCCGGCCCGGCCCTCGCCGCAACCGGACCGCATCAAGCCCAGCCCCCGCGCCAAACCAGACCACGCTCAGCCCAGCCCAGCCCAGCCCAGCTCAGCCGAGCCGCGTCGCGGTGGGGCGGACCATGCCGGGGGCGGGGCAGTTGGGGGGTCAGGCGGGACGGACGTCGAGGCCTAAGGCGACCGCGATCATCGCCGCCTGGTCGGTCGTGATGATGGCGTTGCGGAGCTCGGTGGTCAGGGGGTCGAGGCCGGACAGGTCGCTGCCGCGCAGGTCGCAGCGGGTGAGGTCGGCCTTCTGGAGGGCGGCGCCGGAGAGGTCGACGTCGCGGAAGGTGGCGCCCTCGCAGCGGGCGGCGGTCAGGTCGGCCTCGCGCATGCGGACGCCGGTGAACTCGGCGCTGCTGAGCTTCGCGGCGGGCAGGGCGACGAACGACCAATCGCCCTCCTCGACCTTCAGCAGCTCGAAGGTGCAGCGGTCGAAGGCGCTGCCGACCAGCTTGCAGCGGGTGAAGGTGGCGTCGAAGAAGTTGCAGCCGACGAACGTGCAGTTGAGGAAGGCGACGTCGGTCTGCATGGAACAGTTGAACCTGACGTTGGTGAACGTGCACTCGGTGAAGACCGACCGCTCGTTGGTCGCCTCGCACATGTCGACGTCGACGAACGCGACCCCGGAATGCTCCAGGCCGACGGCGTGGTGGTCGGTCCAGTCGTCGTCGTAGATCGTGGTGTGGGTCAGTGGTCGCCGCTCAGCCATGCCCCACCTTCTCACCCAGGTACGACAAAAAACGTCGTGAGGCGGCCGGCGTCGTACAGGTGGAAGGCCAGCGCGGGTGGCGCGGAGCGGTCCAGGCCGCCGTCGCCCTCCCACGGGAGGACCAGTGTCGATGCCACACCGGGGGCGGACAGCACGGGTACACCGGCGAAGACGCTGGCGGTGGCGCTGTGGACGTGCCCGCACAGCAGCGCGAGGACGTTGGGGTGCCGGGCGATGACCTCGGCGAGCCGGGCGGCCCCGAACTGGCGCACGCGGTCGGCGGCCGGATGGCCGATCTTCACCGGCGGGTGGTGGAAGCACACGAGGGACGGTGCGCCCTCCGCCAGGACGTCGTCGAGCCACGCCAGCGTCTCGTCCGCCAGCCAGCCGTCGTCACGCCCCGGGATCGACGAGTCGCACAGCGCGAACACCAGGTCGCCGACCCGCGCGATCTGGTCGACGGGCCCGGCGCCGGCGGCGGCCACGTAGCGGCGGAACTCGGGCCGCGAGTCGTGATTCCCGGGCGTCTGCAGCAGCGGTACGCCGAGCCGTCGCAGCACCGTCGCGGCCGAATACTCCGACGCCCGCCCGTGATCCGCCACGTCGCCCGTGACCAGCACGGCGTCGACGGGCCGGCGCAGGCGCTCCAGGTAGGACAGCACCCGCTCCGCCCGCTCGGCGCTGCGCCCGCCGTCACCGTCGTCGAAGTGGGTGTCGCTGACGTGCGCGATGAGGGTCACCGCCCGACGGTACGACCGCCGCCGACCCTCCTTCGAGATCCAATCGCACCGGTGCGGCCCACACCCGTGGTGCCCGCCGCCCGACGGGCCGGAGGTCGACGGATTCCTAGGTATCGTGGTTTGGGTGATCGAGCTGTTGTTCGAGCCGGGGGACCTGGCGCGGCTGCGGTTCGCGCGCTCGCCCATGCAGGAGCTCGTGAGCAGCGTGCGGGTCGCCGATCACGCCGAGCGGGTGCGGATGCATCAGCCGTGGGTCAGGTCGGTGCGAGGGGGCGTGTCGGCGCTGCGGCTGGAGCTGCTGCGGGCGGTGCTGGGCGATCCGCGGTACGTGCCGGAGTTCCTGGCGCCGGCGCCGGACCGGATGGACACCAGGTTCGGCGACGAGCTGGCGCGGGTGCGCAGCACGCCGGGTGAGGTGGTGCGGGCGCAGCTGGACCTGCTCGGCAGGCCGCTGCCTGAGGCGTTGCTGCCGTTGTACGAGGACCCGGAGCGCCATCTGGGGCGGCTGGCGGCGGAGATCCAGGCGTACTGGCAGGTCGCGATCGAGCCGGTCTGGTCGCGGCTGGCCGGGCTGCTCGACGCCGAGATCGGACACCGTGCGGATCAGCTGACGTCGGGCGGCATCGTACGGCTGCTGGGAAACCTGCATCCGGAGCTGGAGTACGCCGAGGACGCGCTACGGGTCCTCTGGCCGACGTGGCAGTCGCGGAGCCGGCTGGAGGGTGCGGGGCTGCTGCTGGTGCCGTGCGTGTTCGCGTGGCCGTCGCTGCTGGTCGACACCAGCCCGGAGTGCCCGGCGCTGATCTACAGCCCGCGCGGCGTGGGGCAGGTGTGGGAGGGCGCGGCCCGGGTGGCGGTGCCACCGGTCGCCGACCTGCTCGGGCGCAGCCGGGCGGCGCTGCTGGTGAAGCTCGACCTTCCGCTGTCCACCACGCAGGTCGCGCGGGATCTGGGGCTGAGCGCGGCGTCGGTCAGCGAGCACCTGTCGGTGCTGCGCCGGTCGGGGCTGGTCACGTCCAGGCGGTCGGGGCGGCAGGTCCTCTACCAGCGCACGGCGCTGGGCACCGACCTCCTGGGAGCCGCGACAACGGGTCGCGACGACAGGGCCGCGACGATTCGGTGACGACCGAATCGTGGAGCCGCCGCCGCGGCCGCGCCCACCATGTCGGAAGACATGAAGGAGGCCCACATGCGTGTGGTGAAGACGTTGGTCATGGCGGCGGCGATCGTGGCGATGACGGCGGGGACGGCGGCCGCCTCGAGCGGCACCGGTGGTTGGGAGCCGACGAGCACGCCGCCGTTCGTCATCCCGGCCGGCGAGGTGTGCCAGTTCGAGGTGAAGGGCGACATCGTCCGGGACCAGGAGCGGATGCGCACGCCCGCCACCTATCCCGACGGCTCGCCGAAGGTGCAGGATTTCGCCGGTGTACTGGTGATCCGCTACACGAACACGAGCAACCACAAGTCGGTCGTGCGGGACGCCACCGGCACGATCCGCGTGTACTACCTGGAGGACGGCACCCGGATCCTGCAGCTGCACGGCAACAACGCCCTGCCGATCAAGGCGGCCAACGTCGGCTTCCCCGGCGGCGACTACATCACCCACGGCGACTTCGTCGTGATCAGGCACCCGGACGGCAACCGCGAGGTCCCGGTCCAGCTCGGCACGATGGAGAACCTCTGCCGGACCCTCGCGTAGAGCACAGCGGACGAAGGGCCCCCGCCGTGTGGCGGGGGCCCTTCTGGGTGGAACTAGAGCGCCGGGTAGGCGTTCGTCATCAGCTGCTGGAACTGGGCCGAGAACCAGGCACCGGAGACCGGGGCGTTGGGCAGGGCGCCACTCATGCTGTTGCCGTTGCGGCCGTTACCGGTGTAGGTCGGGTCGCACATCCCGTCGAAGCCCTTGCCGCCCGGGTTGTTCGGGCCGGTGGGGATCAGCGAGCTGGAGCCGTCGGACTCGCCCGGGGGCTTGATCCAGACGTACGCGTCGATACCGGTGGCCGGGGTCGCCCGCGGACGCTCGCCGAGGCCGGCACCGGACTGGTTGCACCAGTTACCGGCGTGGATGCGGCGGTCGATGCGGGACGCGTTGACCCAGGTGTTCATGTCGGTCGAGGTGCTCGCCGCGGTCGGCCGGGCGGTGCCGCCCCAGCCGTTGCGGGAGGTGTCGATCAGCATGCCGATGTTGCTGTTGAAGCCGAGCGAGACCAGCTTCGTGCGGAAGGCCTGCGCGAAGGAGAGCTCGTCGGTGTAGAAGTTCCAGTCGACCCACTTGGACTGCCGGACCGACTGGCCGCCGACGGTGGCGTTGATGGTGACGAACGGCTCGACGAGCGCCGAGTAGTTCGCGGTGTTGGTGATGAAGCCGTCGACGGTGGCGAAGCCGCCGGTGGCACCCTGCACCGTGGTGGCGAACAGCTGCGCGGCGGGGCCGAAGTTGCTGTCCCAGCCGAGCCAGCCGTGGTGCGCGGCGTCGATGTAGTTGTAGGTGTTGGTGCCAGCGGCGTGCAGCTTGCTCAGGGCGTACTGGATGCCCGTCGAGTAGTTGCCGTTGGCCTTCATGACCGCGCAGGCCGCGGTCGCGCCGGCCTCGCCGCCCGCGTTGGTGACGATGTTGGGCAGCGAGTCGATCTCGACGATGTTGACGATGCGGATCGACTTGTACTTCGGGTCGGCCTCGATCGCGGCGATCGGGTCGATGTACTCGGTCTTGTACCGGTCGATCTCTGTCGGGCCGAGCTCGCCGTTGGAGGCCAGCGCGGCGCAGTCACGGCCGGGCAGGTTGTAGATGACGAACTGCGCGAGCGTGGCGCCCTGGGCGAGAGCGTTGTCGAGGTGCTTGCGCATGCTCGTCGTGTAGCCGGAGCCCGACGGCGCGGTGATCGCGGCGATCGTGTCCAGCCAGACACCGGTCGGCTGGTTGGAGATCCGGCTGCCACCGGCCTCGGCGGCGGCCTTGGCGGACCAGTCCGGGTTCACGTAGACCTTGGCGCCGACGTACGGGTTGTCGACGTGCGTCGGGTCGTTGCCACCAGTGGTGACGGTGATCGGGACCGCGGTGCTGGTGGTCGACAGGTTCGCCGCGTTGTACGCCTTGGCGGTCAGCGAGTACGAGCCGGCGGCGACGTTGGTCCAGCTGTAGGTGTACGGCGAGCTGGTGTCGGTGCCGAGCAGCGTCGAGCCGTTGTAGAACTCGACCTTGCTGATCGTGCTGCCGGACGAGGTCGCGGTCGCGGCCAGGCTCACCGTGGCGGGCGCGGTGAACGAGGAGCCGGACGACGGGCTGGTCAGCGACACGACCGGGGCGGTCGGGTTCTGCGACTGGGACTGCGACGGCGACGCCGACGGCGACTGGCTCGTCGGGCTGCCCGTGCACGCCACGCCGTTCACCGTGAAGTTGGTGCCGGCCGGGTTGGCGCTGCTCCAGTTGCCGTTGAACCCGAAGGAGATGACCCCGCCGGTGGCGACGGTGCCGTTGTAGCTCAGGTTCGTGGCGCTGACGTGCGTGCCGGTCTGGGTCTTGTTGGCGTTCCAGATCTGCGAAATGGTCTGGGACGCGTTGCCGAAGTCCCAGCCGACGTTCCAGCTGGTGAGCGGGTCGCCGAGGTTCGTGACGTCGACCTGGGCACCGAAACCGCCGGGCCACTGGTTGGTGATCGTGTACTTGGCCGAACAACCGGCCGCCGCGAACGCCTGGTTCGCGATCAAAACGGTACCCCCGGCCGCCACGACTGCGGCGGCCGATATGAGGGCGAGCTTGCGCCTCATCGAGTCTCCTTACTTGGTGTTGCGGCTGATGCGTCACACGGTCCGCACCGGCCCGTCACCCCGTCAAGGCGATCGATCGCGGGGGTGCCGCCCACCTCGTGCGGAATCGGAAAGGAGCCTGAAACTTTCGCCACGAACCCCCGTCCCACCAGCCTGTTCATGGCCGGCGCGGGCACGGTCCGAGCTCCCGCCGACCACCGGCACGGCGGCTCTGCATCGAGTTCTGTGAATGCCTTGGTACGGAAGGTGCGGTTACCCGAACCCAGAGCCTCGCGGCAGCACCGATGCCCCGCGGACCCGTCCCGACCAGGCTCGACGGCATGGAACCCGTCCTGGCACTCGAGAACGTCGCCCGCGTCTTCCCCCGCGGCGTCACCGCGCTCCGGCAGGTGTCGCTGACCGTCGGCGCCGGAGAGTTCGTCGCCGTCATGGGGGCGACCGGCTCGGGCAAGAGCACGCTGTTGCACTGCGCCGCCGGGCTGGACCGGCCGACGTCCGGCTCGGTCCGGCTGGCCGGACGCGAGATCAGCAGGATGCGGGAGGGGCCGCTCACCCGCTGGCGGCGCGACCGGGTGGGCTTCGTCTTCCAGTCGTACAACCTGCTGCTGCTCGCCGAGCACGACATCGAGGTGACGGCCGCGGTCGGCGACGCGGAGGCACTGCTCGCTGCGGTCGCCGCGGACCCACCTGACGCGGCGGTCGTCGACGTGCGGATGCCGCCCGGCCACGTCGACGAAGGACTGCGGGCGGCGCTGGCGATCAGGGCCACGCACCCCCAGGTCGGGGTGCTGGTCTTCTCGCAGTGGGTCGAGACCAGCTACGCCCGCCGGCTCCTCTCCGAGCACGCCGGTCACGTCGGCTACCTGCTGAAGGACCGCATCGTCAGCACCGGCGAGTTCGTCGGCGCGCTGCAACGCGTCGCGGCCGGCGGCACCGCCCTGGACCCCGAGGTCGTCCGGCAGCTGCTCGCCACGCCCGCCGCCGACGCGGGGCTCGCCCGGCTGAGCGACCGGGAGCGGGAGATCCTCGGCCTGCTCGCCGAGGGCCGCTCCAACGTGGCCATCGCCGAGCGCCTGCACCTGGTCGAGCGCAGCGTCGAGAAGCACGTCACCGCCATCTTCACCAAGCTCGACCTGCCGCAGGCCCGCACCGACCACCGCCGGGTGCTGGCCGTCCTGCGTTACCTGAGGTCCTGACGCGTGGCGATGGCAAGGTACGGTATGCGCGCTTGACAGGCGGCTCCGAGCCGGCTGGCTGGCTCAGCCGCACCACTCGACAGGAGGCCGGGCACGCTGTGGACCACCAGATCCTGTTCGTCCTCGGCGTCCTCCTCGGCAATGCCGTCGGGTGCCTGCTGGCCGTGTTCTGCCTGGTCCGGATGACCGACCAGCGGCGCTCGGCGCGCAGCCGCCTCCTGCTGGTGCTGGTGGCGTCGTGGGCGCTGGTCGAGACCGCCCGCGACGACATGCTCTTCGTCGCCGCCACCGCCATCCACATGAGCGACTACCAGGTCCACTTCTTCCTGGCCCCGAGCATGGTCCTGACCGTGCTCGCGGTGGCGTTCACGGCCGGCGTCCTGTGGCTGGTCGCCAAGCACCCTCATCCAGTGTGGACAGCCGGCGCCGGCACGGCGGTCGGCCTGCTGCTGGGCGTGATGAGCCTGCAGGCGGCGCTCGCCGGGCGCACCAGCTCGGCCTTGTCGATCGACACCGTCAACGCCCTGGTCGTCGCCGCCGGCCTCGGCGTCGCGACAGGCATCTCCGTGTGGCTGGGCACCGGCGCCACCCGCCGGTCCACCATCGCGACCGCCGTCACCCTGCTGGCGATCTGCCTGACGATCGCGCAGTACCGGATCGCCAGCGTGGTGACCACGGACCCGTCCATCCAGGTCGACAGCGACGCCGGCATCGACCCGATCCAACTGGGCGTGTTCACCGCCGTGGCATTCGGCATCCGAGCCATCGCGCTCACCGTCATGAGCATCATCGACGAGAGCAGCCTGGAGCCCTCACCGGACCAGGACCTGCTCGCCATCCGCGACCGGCACTGACACAACCACGCCCCGCGAGCAGGGGGCGTTCATGACCACCCCCATCCATTCAGGAGCGGACATGCGACAGCATGCACTGCGCCGTACCCTGCTCTACGCAGCGGTGACGGCAGCCACGATCGCAGGCGCGGCGGTCTCCACCACGCCGGCGCACGCCGCGACCGGCGCAAGTGTCATCACCGTGGGCGCGGGAGCCACGGTGACGGTGGACGACCAGCTGCCGACCGGGACCATCTCCGGCAGCCTGCTGAACCGGGACGGCACACCGGCCTGGGCATACCTCACGGTCTTCGACAGCGCCGAGCAGAACTTCGTCACCAGCGTCAGCGTGCCGTCCAGCGGCGCGTTCACGCTCGATCTGCCGGCCGGCTCGTACAAGCTCAACTACCGGGTCCGCAACGCGTTCGACCAGTGGTCGGGCGGGAAGACCTCCTACGAGACCGCGGTGCCCGTCGAGGTGACCGCCGGCCAGGCGGTGCAGGTCGTGGAGACGGTGCTGCCGACGGGTTCGGTCGGCGGGCGGTTGACCAAGGCCGACGGCAGCCCGGCGGCGAACGTGGGCGTCACCGCCAGCCAGCCGGGCGGCAGCGGCTCGGGCTGGACGAGCACCGGCACCGACGGGCGGTACCGCATCGACGACCTGATGCTCGGCGACTACGTCGTCGCGTTCTCCGGGCCCGCGGGGGTCTCGCAGTACGCGCACGGCAAGCTCGACAGCGCCGCGGCCGACCGGTTCACGGTGGCCGACGGGCAGCTGACCACGGTCGACGAGACCTTCCTGCCGACGGGCGCGATCCGGGTCGTCGCGCACGACGCCACGACCGGCGGACCGCTGGAGCACTTCTGCGTGTGGGCGACGAACACCGACAACGTCAGAGGCTGCGCCACCGGTGCCGAGTTGCCGATCACCGGCCTCTTCGTCGGCAGGTACACACTCAGCGTCAACATCGACGACCGCCTCCACCTGACGGCGCCCTACACGCCGGTCACGGTCACCGCCGGGCAGACCGCGACGATCGACGTGGCCATGCGCCAGGGCGCGTCGATCACCGCCACCATGGTCAGCCGCGACGGCGGCACCGCGGTCGACGGCTGCATCGGCGTGGCGAACATCGACCAGCCCTACGGCTACGACCCGTACGGCTTCTGCTCGGACGAGCGGCCGGGCCCGACGCCGGGCTCGGTGGTGATCGGTCCGCTGGAGCCGGGCACGTACCAGCTGCTCGCCGACCCGCGCGGCGACGCACTCGGCCTGCAGTGGGTCGGCGCGGCCGGTGGCACCGGCGACCGCGGTGCCGCCCAGCGGTTCACGGTCGCGTCCGGAGACCAGATCACCACGCCGACCATCCAGTTCGACCGGGCCGGCACGGTCCGCGGCAAGGTGACCGACGTCAACACCGGCGCCCCGCTCGCAAGCGTCTGCGTCTCGGTCGTCGCGCTGTCGCACGGCTTCGCTCCCCAGGGCGGCTGCGCATTCTCGACCGGCGCCGACGGCACGTACAGCATCCCGGGCGTCGGCCCGTACGCGTGGCCGGTGCAGTTCATCGGCCGTGGCTACCAGTGGCGCTGGTCCGGCAACGCGGCGAACCGCCCCGAGGCGACGATGGTGACGGTGCCCGCCGGCAAGAAGGCCGCCGCGAACATCAAACTGCGCACCGGCGGCGGCACGCTCACCGGCACGGTCCACGACACGGTCGGCAACCCGCTCAACGCGTTCGTGGTCGCGTTCGACGCCCTGTCCGGCGAGGCCGTCCACTCCGGCGACAGCAACAACCAGTACAGCAACCCGCCCATGACATTCACGATCCCGAACATCGCCCCGCAACAGATCAAGATCTTCTACCAGCTGCCCGACGGCCGCAGCGGCTGGCTCGGCGGCGCCGACCTCGCACACGCCCAGCCGTTCCAGATCCGGAACAACAAGACCCTGACCGTCGACGTCATCGTCCCGTAGCGACACCGGCCGGGGCCCGCCACAGCGGACCCCGGCCCGACCCCAGTAGAAGCCCGGACGGTTTCATGTCGAGTCCTGCAGATATCGGCCCACCGCGGACGAGAAGACCCCAGTGGGCAATGCCAGCGGCGGGCTCGCCGGTGGCGGCTCGGGCAATGCGGCCAGCCCGGCGATGAACGTCCCACGGTGCGCCGCCGACGATTGGCCCGCCGCGGTGAGCCAGTACCGGTCAGCGGCAACGTCGAACTCGACCAGCCCAGCCGCCGCCAGCCGGCCGAGCCCCGCCACAAACTCGTCCTCCCGCGGAATCGCATGGTTGAGGTAGTCAGCAGCGGCGATCACCCCACGCAACGACGACCCCCGTGCCGAGTCCACCCCGCTGATCGACCGCAGAATCCACACGTCTGAGAGTGTCCAGCCTGCTTCCAAAGCGGTCTCCATCTTGGCGGGGACAGGTGGATCACAAGCGACCTGAAGCCACCAACGACAACGTATGTGACAGAACCAGTTCGGTAAACGAGACCTTCACCTGTGGCCTGCTCGGCTCAAGCCTCGCGAGGAGCGGTGCCGCACTCGCCCGCAGCCGCAGACGCCACCGTAGTCATACCGGTGCAGTTCCCCTGTCATGTGCCGGCGCTCACGACAGCGGGCTCGGGGTCGGACCTGCCCGCGGGCGGCTGGGGGTCGTGGTGCTTGAAGAGCTTGCTGGGCCACCACATCCATCGCCCCACGTCCAGGGTGAGCGCGGTGACCAGCACCGAGCGGACGATCATGGTGTCAAGCAGCACGCCGAACGCCACCGCGAACCCTAGCTGCGCCGCGAACACCAACGGCAGCGATCCCAGCGCCGCGAAGGTGCCGGCCAGTACCAGACCCGCCGACGTGATCACGCTGCCGGTGGCGGACAGCCCGGTCCGCGCGCCGCGCCGGGTGCCGTGTAGCCGTGCCTCTTCCCGCACCCGGGTCACCAGGAAGATGTTGTAGTCGATGCCCAGGGCGACCAGGAACACGAACACCAGGAGCGGGAAGTTCGCGTCCGCCCCGGCGAAGTCGAACACGTGATTGAACATCAGAGCGCTCACGCCGAGGGCCGCTCCGAATGACAGCACCACCGTCGCCATGAGCAGCAGCGGGGCGACGATCGCCCGCAGCAGCAGCGCGAGGATGCAGAAGACCACGAGCAGCACGATGGGGATGATCACCTTGGTGTCGCGGGCGGCTGACTGTTGCGTATCGAATGCGATCGCCGTGCTGCCGCCGAGCCGGGCATCCGCGCCCTCGATCTTGTGGATCGCGGTTCTGGCCTGCTCGACGGTGCGCATCGCGGCCTCGCTGCCGGGAGCGTCCTTGAGCGTCCCGAGAACGAGGACCTCACCATCCTTGATCATCGGCGCCGCGACGTCGGCGATCCCTGGAACGCCTGACAGCACGCTCTTGACCTGCTCCGCCGAGGCGGCCTTGGCCACGACGTAGACAGGGTCGCCCGACCCGGCCGGGAAGTGCCTGGACTGGATCTCCTCGCCGACGACCGCCTGTGGCTCGTTGGTGAACTGGCCCTTGCCCGGAATCCCATCGGCCTTGAGTCCCGTCACCCCGAGTGTCAGGACGCCGAGGGCGAGCGCGGTGCCGACCCATACGATCCGCGGCCGGCCGGCGATGACGGCGCCGACCCGCGTCCAGATGCTGTCCTTGACCGTGCCCACCGAGCCGTACGACGGCTTCGCGGGCCAGAAGATCCAGCGGCCGCAAATGACCAGCAGAGCCGGCATCAGCGTGACCATGGCGAGCAGCCCGACGAGAATGCCGACGGCACAGGCCGGCCCGAGCCCTTTGGTGGAGTTGAGCGTGGCCAGCAGCAGCACCAGCAGGCTGACAGCGACGGTCGCGGCGCTGGCGATGATCGCCGGGCTGGAGCGGTACAAGGCCTCCGCCATCGCCTCGTGCCGGTCCTCGTGGCGCCGCAGCTCCTCCCGGTACCGCGAGATGAGCAGGAGCGCATAGTCGGTGGCGGCGCCGAACACCAGGACGGTCAGAACGAGGCTGGTCTGCGTGTTGACGGTGAGGCCGGCATGCTTCGCCAGCACGTAGATCACCGCTTCCGCCATGACCAGGGCGCCACCCGCGGACAGCAGCGGCAGCAGTGGCAGCAGCGGGCTGCGGTAGGTGAGCAGCAGGATGACGACCACCACCAATGCGGTGATCATCCCGAGGGCGCCACCCCCTCCGAAGGCCGTGATCGAGTCGGACGCATAACCGGCCGGTCCAGTGACGTGGAACCCGAGACCGTCGGCGTTCTGTTCGCCGATCCTGGTCATCGCGTCAACGACCTTGTGAGCCCCGGCCCAGCCCTCGTTACCGTCGTCGACCTGGACCACAGTCTGGATGGCCTTGCCGTCCTCGGCCCGCAGCGGGCCCTGCGGCTGCCCCACGACCTTGTCGATGCCCTTGAAGGCTTCGACGTCAGCCTGCGCCTTGGCCATGTCGGCAGGTGTGACACCCTCAGGTCGGTCGTAGATCACGATCGCCGGCAGGGTCTCGGCGGGCTGGAACTTCTTGGCCTGGTCGATGACCTTGGTCGCCTCCGCGTTGCTGGGCAGCCAGGCGGAATTGTCGTTCTTCTCGACATCGCCCAGCTTGCCGGCCAGCATGAGCGCCGGCACCATCAGGATGATCCAGAAGGCCAAGACGGCCCATTTCGCAATCCTGCCACTGGGCAGGGTCATGACTTTTCGCAACATGGAGATTCCTCAGTGTCCAGTCGACGTGGGAAAGCTTGCCGGGATTGATGACGGCGTAGATCCGCACACCTGGCCGCCGCCCGAATCGAGGGCGAGAACGACGACGGCGAAGGGTGCCGTCGAGGGCGCCAGGGCCTGCAGGACCCTTACCGGCTGATCTGACGCCGGACCGTCATCGCGACGAGTTTGTCTGGATTGCGGACGGCGTAGAAGTTGGTGATCTTCCCGTCGATGATCTCGATCAGGAGGACACCTTCGGGACGATCGCCGATGCGCGCGACCATCGCGGGACCGTTGTTGCAGTTGGCCATCTGGATCCGCATACCCGGCATCCGCCCGCCCGTGCGGAAGAGATCGATGAGGAGGCCGGCCACCTTCTGCGCGCCCACCACCGGCGAACGCGCCGCGGTGGCCTTGCCACCGCTGTCGGCGGTCCAGGTGACGTTCGGCGCGAGCAGGGACAGCAGCCCGGCCATGTCCCCGGTGACCGACGCGGTCCTGAACCGCTCGGTGATCTGCATGGTCTCCGCGGCGTCGACGGGCTGGAACCGCCTGCGTCGCGCCTGCACGTGCTCGCGGGAGCGGTGCGCCACCTGATGCACCGTCGCCACGGATTTGCCCACCGCCGCGGCGATCTCGTCGTAGCCGAAGCCGAACACCTCGCGCAGCACGAACACCGCACGCTCATCGGGGGTGAGCGTTTCGAGCAGCACGAGCATCGCCATCGACACCGACTCGGCGAGCACCACATCGGCCGAGGGGTCGGCGTCGTCGAGCAGCAGCGGTTCGGGCAGCCACGGGCCTACGTAGTCCTCGCGACGGCGCGCACTTGCCCGCAACGCGTTGAGTGCCTGACGGGTCACCAGCCGTGCCAGGTACGACCGGGTGTCCCGCACCGTCGCGAGGTCCACCTCGGCCCACCGCAGATAGCTGTCCTGCAGCACGTCGTCGGATTCGGTGGCCGAGCCGAGTATCTCGTAGACGATCGTGAACAGTAACGGCCGCAACAGGGTGAATCGCTCGGCATGCTCGTCCGTGGTCATTGAGACGTGCCCACCGGCGCGACGGAGGCCGGCTGCCGCAGCCGGCGACCGCCCTTGACCCAGCCGACGGAACCCGGCTCGCGGGCCTCGCGACGGATCCTCGACACCGCGACCTTGCAGGTCAGCTCCTTGATCGCGGCACCCAGGCGGCCGCCGATGTAGATGCTCACCGCGGTGTCGTCCCTGCGGGCGAGCTGGCGCATGGCGGTGTGCCGGCCGAGGCTGACGCACGATCCCGTGAGTGCCTGGTCGATCGCCGCCGGTTCGGTCCCCGCGATGCGGCTCAGCACGGTGTCGGCGGCCTGAACCCCCAACGGCCCCGCGGCCTGACAGCTCATCCGCAGCGGCCGGCCGGACGGCGCTGCGGCGTCCCCGGCGGCGACCACCCGATCGTCATCAATGCTGGTCAACGTCTCATCCGTAAGCAGCCGCCCGAGCGTGTCAGTGCGCAGCCCGCTCGCGGCCGCCAACTCCGGTACACCGAAACCGGTCGCCCAGACGGTCACTGCGCTCGAACGCGTCGTACCGTCGGCGAGGACGATCGCATCCGGCCGAACCTCGGTCACCACGTCGGCCTCGAGCACGGTGACACCGTGCCGCGACAGCCACTTGGCGGCGTATCGGCGACCCGGCGCACTCCATGACGACACCAGGATGCCGCCACACACCAGGGTGACCGTCCGTCCCTGCTCGGCCAGTTCGGCGGCCGTCTCGACGCCGGTCAGTCCGCCGCCGACCACGGTGACCGGAGCCCCGACGGGCAACTCGTCCAGCCTGGCGCGCAGCCGCCGCGCGGACTCGAACTCGGCGATGGGGTGCGCGAACTCGGCCGCGCCACGCACCGATGACGGTATCGCTGCGGTGCTACCGACCGCGTAGAGGACATAGTCATACTTCAGCGTCCGGCCCGACGCCAGCAGCACTACGCGCGCGGCGGTATCGATGCGCGTGGCGCTGTCCACAACCAACTGGATGCCGTCGCCGAGCAGCCTGCCGTAGCCGACCGTGGCGTCGGCGGTGCCGGCCACAAACTGGTGCAGCCGCATTCGTTCGACGAAGTCCGGCCGGGGATTGACCAGGGTGATGCCGACGCCGGCCCGCATCCGCAGATGATTGGCCGCGAGCGTTCCGGCGTAACCACCGCCGATGACGACGACCCTGTGGCGTGTGTCGTTGTGCTCAGTCATGCCCCCAAGACACCGGGGAGCGCCGAGACCTGACACGACGTGACGCGCGTCACCCCACAGAAGTACGCCGGACACGCCGACCGGGCGAGCGGCCCCGTTCCCGGAATCAGGTTGGCAGGCGTTGAGTTTGCTGGAACTTCGATCCGTCGGCGAGCTTGGCGGTGGCGTCGCCGGCCCGGCGAGACGAGCCGGAGTGTCGCCGCGTTCCAGCAGCGCACTTCGCAGACGCTCCCCCACCGGGGAGCACGAGCTTGCTCGTGCGCGGGGAATCCGAACCGGAACGGTGAAGCTGACGATCGCGTACTTGAACCCGGCCGTCCGACCCACGTGTCACGTGCCATCCACCGTGAGCCAGGCCGGAAGCGGCGAGGACGGAAACACCACCGCGACATTGTCGGCGGACGGTTGCAGCTCCGAGCCAGATCGATGGCTCTCGCCCAGGAAAAGGTTGACGTCGCCGCGGTCGTACCGAAGTGTTGCCCAACGGCACCAGAACCCGTCGTCGTCCGGTTCGTAATGCACCTGGACGTCGAGGACCGACCGGCCCGCGAAGTCGGCCCAGCCACTTCGCGCCGTCACGTCCCACACCGCCACGTCCGCTTCGGGTCTCACAGCGTTGCCGAGCAGCGGCTGCTCCCAGAACACCAGCCCCTCGGTCCAGCTCGGCGACTGCCAGGTAACGCTGAACACCCGGCCGTCCGCGCACTCGAGCTCGACACCGTAGTCGATGGAGTCGAACCCATCGCATCGCCACGTCGGTCGCGCCCACTCCGCCTCGTCGACGATCCGGCGCGGCCCCTCGTATTCGGCAGCAACCTCGTGACGGAAGTAGTCGATGTCGACGTATCGCACCGTGCGGACGACCGCGCCAGCCATCTGCCGAGCGCGCTCCTCACGGGCATGGCGCTCGGCAGCCGTACGGACGAACGACACCATCGGATCGGACACCGAGACATTGTCGACGGCATCGCGGCCGGCGCACCTGAAATTTCCTGGTGCGGCGGATGCGTTGGAGGAGACCGGCTTCGACGGCGATCCACCGTCGTCCTCCGCGAAAAACGGACCACCTTGATCGGTCGTGGCACGACATGAACCGTGCAGCTCACCACGGGCGATCGGCACACGTCCTCAGCGCCCCCTGCCCCCAGCGCGACGACAGACCTCGAACGGACAACTGCACAGGCAGTCCGAGCCCGGTCGAGGCACCCACGGGAGCGCCCCTTGCCGACCCTCCGCCGCGGCGACGGATCTTGAGGGGGCGAGGGTGGAGCGAAGCTCCCCCTGTGGGGAGCACCGGCGGAGCCGGTGCGCGGGGAATCCGGAACCGCCACCGCCGAACGCCCCCTGCGTGAGCAGGGGGCGTTCGGCGGTGGAGCTGACGCCGGCCTACTTGAACCCGCTGGGTCCGATCCGTAGTTGCACCGACCCGCTGGACTAAGGTGTTAGCTAAGGAGGTCTCATGTCGAGCGAAGCAGTCGTTGCGCAGTTCAACATCCACGACGCGAAGACCAACCTCTCCCGGATCATCGACCGCGTGGAGCACGGCGAAGAGATCATCATCAGTCGCGCCGGCACGCCGGTCGCCAAGGTGATCCCGCTTCACCCACGCATCAAACGCGCTGGCCGAGGCTCACTGACCGGCCAGCTCACCGTGAGCGACGACTGGGACTCGCCGGCCGTCAACGACAGCATCGCCGACGACTTCGGCTTGACGCAGTGAGCCTCCTGCTCGACACCCATGTGGTCCTGTGGTGGCTCACCGATGACGAAACGTTGGCCGAGGAGGTCAAGGACCGCCTCGATCACGAACGCAACGTCTACATCAGCCCGGCCACCATCTGGGAAGTAGCCATCAAGCAGTCCATGGGCAAGCTGCAACCGGCGGACCTGCCAGAGCACATCCGCAACAGCGGGTTTCGCGAGCTACCCATCACATCCGCCCACGCCATCGCCGCAGGGCGCCTGCCCCTCATCCACCGCGACCCGTTCGATCGGATGCTCATCGCCCAGGCCCAACTCGAAGAACTCACGTTGGTCACCCGCGACGCACACATCCACAAGTACGACGTCGACTTCCTCGCGGTCTGATCCCGCGCATGCCCAGCACGCGCCCGCGACCCGAGACACCACACGCGACCAGCGAACGCCGCGACGCTCCTGAAAGGGCACGGGTGAAGCGAAGCTCCCCCGCTGCGGTCCGATCCCAAGCATGCCCAGCACGCGCCCGCGACCCGAGACACCACACGCGACCAACGAACGCCGCGACGGTCTTGAGGGGGCGCGGGTGGAGCGAAGCTCCCCCGATGGGGAGCACCGGCGCAGCCGGTGCGCGGGGAATCCGGAACCGCCAACGGCGAACGCCCCCTGCGTGAGCAGGGGGCGTTCGGCGGTGGACCTAACGCTCGCCTACTTGAACCCGCGTCCATAGACGTTGGCGCCAGCATCCGCAGCCCTGCGGACGGCGCGACTCCTGAACACGCTGTGTCCCTCACCGAGTAGGAGAATCTACGCATGGCAATGGCGTGGGTGATTCGTTCAGGGCGGCACGGCGAGCGAGACCAGTGGGCACTCGACAACAGCGTCTCTGGTGGTGGCTGGCGCGAGCTCCCAGACCTCAACCCGTATACCACTCGTGAAGATGTGGCCAAGATCGTTGGGACTTCGTGGCCCGCCGCGACCGCGGGCAGACAAAACAACTACACGGGCCAGCTATGGGCGCTCCGTTCTCGGATCAAGCAGGGCGACCTGCTCGTCATGCCACTCAAAACCACGAAACAGATAGCACTTGGGCGCATCACCAGCGGCTACGAGTACCTCGCGGATGAAGCAGAACCGGACCGTCGGCATGTTGTCCGGGTCGACTGGACACGAACGGATCTCCCTCGATCCGCCGTTAAGCAAGACCTACTGTTCACGCTTGGAAGCGCTATGTCGATCTTCGCGCCGAGCAAGAACAACGCTGTTGCTCGCTTGGAGCACCTCTTGCGGTTCGGCACCGACCCAGGAAACGCTGCACTCACCGGGGTCACCCCGAAGGGCGCGGCGCTGAGCCCCGCAACCGACGTCGCAGGTCAAACCGACGTCGACGAACCCGAACTCGCGGCTGACATCGAAGAGGTGGCCCTAGATCAGATCACCGCCCGCATAGCCGAAGAGTTCGCCGGCCACGACCTTGCGACGCTCGTAACGGCCATCCTGACCGCGGAGGGCTTTCTGTGCACACAGTCACCGCCCGGCCCAGACGGCGGCGTCGACATCACGGCAGGACGCGGCCCGCTCGGTCTCGACAGCCCGCGCCTACTCGCTCAGGTCAAGTCCGGTTCGCAGATCGGCTCTCCTGTCGTCACGCAGCTTCACGGGGTGATGACGACGCACGGAGCCGATCAAGGTCTCCTCGTCGCATGGGGCGGTCTAACCAAACCGGCGCGTGACGCCCTGAAGAACCAGCATCTGCGGGTGCGGGTTTGGGAGGCGTCCGATGTTGTCGATGCCGTGTTGCGCATCTACGACCGACTGCCCGAAGCAGTACGGGCTCGGCTTCCCCTACGCCGCGTATGGATGCTCGCGGACGGCGGCCTCTGACAAGCGTCGACGACCTCAAACACTTCGGGCGGCCCCATCCAACCTTTGATGAGGCCGCCGAGTGGATCTTCCCGGGAGGCCAATGAGGACCTACTTGAACCTATCCCCTGAGACTTTGTGTACTTGGGGCAAGCCCTCGCCGGGCATGGGGACAGTCCTGTGAGGGTGTAAGCGCCGCTGCAGCACGGTTCGCCAAGCGAGGAGCCGCGACGGCTGGCTGGCTTCTGCTGCCAGTCGGTGACTTTGCGGTCTTGAGGGGGCGCGGGTGGAGCGAAGCTCCCCCGATGGGGAGCACCGGCGGAGCCGGTGCGCGGGGAATACGGAACCGCCAACGGCGAACGCCCCCTGCGTGAGCAGGGGGCGTTCGGCGGTGGAGCTGACGATTGCCTACTTGAACCGAAATCCCAACGCCTACTGCCCGAAGAGCGCCGAGAGGTCAACTCCATCACGGGAGCGCCTCCAGCACCGCCTGCCATTCACGTCATAGCCGGCGAGCGCCTTACCGGCACCAGACGGGGAAGTGAAGACCCTTCCGTCCTCCAGCTCCAAGCATCCGTCGGCGGTGACGAACCCGCGATGCGTACCACCGCGCCGCTTCCACTCCAGCTCTTCTTCCACTCGGAGGTCGCCGGACGCCAGCAGCGGTGCCAACTCGCCGACCGGACGCCTTACGGAGCTCGAGGATGCGTTTGCAGGGCCTGCTTTCACGCCGGTCGCGTTGTCGATGCCCAGTTCGCGCCGTAGCACGGAGTTGGGCGTGTCCACGAACGGCTTTGCCCGCTTCTGGAGCCAGTCGTATACATCGTCATCCACTCGGATCGTTGGCATCATCCGGCCCTTCGCAACAAACAAACACTGTCACAGACAGACAGTATTTGAGCACTCCTAACGCGGTCGCCGCAAGGGGACCTCCGTCGAAGGCCATGACGCGCCTCGAGGTCTTGGTTTCGCCGGCGGCAACGATCGACCCCAGACAAGATCATCCGGTGTCACCAGCATCGTTGACCACGACGACGTTCGTGGACGGCGCGACGCTGTTCGCCGGCCACACAAGGTCGAATACGTGGGTATGGCGCGCCAAACAGGATCTCGCTCGGGGGTGCGCCGGCGTGCCAGGTCCATTCGAACTCTCCAGGCGCTTGCTGCCGATCATGTCCACACCGGCGACCTGTCGTCAGCGCTTCTCGACGTCGAGCCCGAACCGAACGTCGGTGGACCGGCAGCCCACAGCCGAGACGACCGCCCGACCAAAATCACAGAACATATGTGCCAATCCCGATCGGAAGATGCCGCCGCAGATCTTGAGGGGGTGTGGGTGGAGCGAAGCTCCCCCACTGGGGAGCACCAGCGAAGCCGGTGCGCGGGGAATACGACACCTCCAACGGCGGACGGCCCCTGCTGACGCAGGGGCCGTCCGCCGTTGGAGGTGTCAATGGCCTACTTGAACCAGCCGCAGTAACGCACTGAGCGGTTCGCATGGCCCCACCTGGACCTCGCTGTCGACAGCACGCCAAGCACCGACAGAATCCGGTTGCCTGACATCGAATGTGCGCACACCCGGCCTTTTCTTACCCTCGCCCGCGTCGCACCGGTGCCTTCAATTCTGCAAAGAAGTCGCGCCATTCAGCCAAAGCCTCCTGTCCCGCAGCAGTTGAGAAGTACCACTGCCAAATCATTCCGCGAAGCTGAGCGACGTTGAAGCCCAAGTCACTTGCTACCGAGTTGACGCGATCATGCGGATCGTCGCCTTCAAAGAGACTTAGCGAAGCAATAATCTTTTCCCTGGACCGACTGAGGACTTCGTCTAACTGCGATTCGCTCTTGAGTAGGTCAAGAAGAAATTCCTCCGGAGTCCTGCTAGTCGGCAGAAATATGATGTTTTGCAGATTCCTGCTTGATTTTGCACGCTCGTCGCCATCAAGGACGCCCACGTATCGGAGAGTCGCATCTGCAACGTCTGGCATCGCCGCTGCGCTTCTCACCTTGGCCGAGTCAGTAAAGTTCCAGATTTCGTACGCCCACTTTTCATTCAGCTCTAGTTCAGCTGCGAACAACTGCGCCCACTGACGACCGGCCTCATCTTCTACCGCCAGAACGAGATTGGTCGGCGCTGCCGTCCGCAAAGCGCGCCACATTTGAGAATCGCTGCCAACGTCGACTCGCGTGTCTCCCGAACCTACATTTCTTAGTAGTACCCGGTAGGCACTAGGCGCCTTTGCGAGGCCATATGCAGAGTGAGTAGCAACCACTATAGGTGACTTATTACTATTCGCATAGTCCGCAATTACAGTCAGGGCTCGTGCCGACGACTCCGTCGAAAGAAAGAGATCCGGCTCGTCAAAGAACAGGATGCTTTCGGGCTCCGCCGATTTCAATACCCAAAGCAGATTCATCGCCGCTAGCTCGCCCCGGCTAATTGATTCAGTGCCGTACCTCTTTCCGTTGTAGGTAAGCGTAAAGTACGGCAACACATCGGGACGGAAGTCCAGCAAAATAGCAGGATCCGCTCGCTGAGCGTTCAGAGGTTCAGTAAATTGGTCTAGATTGACCGGTTCGACGGGTGTGCTTTCTTCCGTCAAGTGTTCCATCGCACTTGACTCGTCTACGGTCGCGTCCAATTCGGCAATGCTGGCCTGTTGATAGTCTCGGCCGACCAGCCAACTAAGGAGACGCAATTCTTTCGGTCTCAAATTAGATTCGCCGGCCTGTTCGACTCTGGAGCCGAGGTCGCGGTCAATCTGCGTCGACCGCAACTGGACCTGGCTCAGGTGAAAAATGTCTATGTAATAGACTTGTGAGACGTTGCCTTCAATGCCAAGCACCACGTTCGGGACTGCTGGCTCGTTGACCTTCCCAAAGCTGGGTAAGAGAATGGGTTCGTCAACTACATCGGCACCTAGACTTGCCGCTACTGACCGAAGCAGTCTGGTCTTGCCACTCGCATTCACGCCGCAGAAAAGTGTAAGACCGGCGTTCAAGCGAATGTGTCCGTCCAAAAATCCTGGCAGCCCCTGTAGGTGCAAGCATCGAAGTCTAGCCTTATGCTTCCACTCGCTATCATCCACTCGCCGCCATGCATTGACCTGATCATGGGATCGCATTTTAGAGATCCCCCCACACGTCATTTCGATCGAGTACACCGAGCACGGATGCTTCAAAGTTGACCTGAGTTTCGGCGCGCTTCAAATGCGATAGAAGTCCGCGTATCTGTTCGAACTCTTCAAGCTCGGGCTGGACAATCGCAGCAACTCGCCAAAGGCAGGCGTCTCGAGCAACTACTGACAGAATGTCCGCAACCCGCAGGCTTGCGCGGTCATCATATAGCGCCAGATAGGAATTCATTACTGTCGGACGCCCACCAGGCAGGCCACCTTTCCTTACTTCTGCGCGCCCAATTTCGACCTCGTGAAGAAGAGTAGAACTCCAGTCTTTGACGCCCAACTTTATGCCACGAGCGAAGAATAGCAACCATGAGAGCAGTGTAGCCTTGTTGAGGCGAATACTCCCGCTTAATGGTCGAATTTGGTCGGTTAATAGCTCAACGGTCTGATACAGTCGCTCAACCGTCTTCTGCGCAAACCCGTCCGCAGATCGGAACTGTTGCTCGAGCCGTGCTGCATTCGTAGAGATGCGGAGCGTTCCTTCCTGCAAATACACACATGCCCTGGCGAGAATATCGTCATACGCAAGGCGGGCGTTCTCAAACCCGATCAACTGCCTGTCCCAGCCCAATTGCTCGACATACTTAGTCAACTGGCGTACCTGCGAACGGCTGCTACCCATGAGTGCGTTGCGCTTTTCCGCTTGCGTTAATCCTGTCGGCTGATTCAGTCGAAAGAATAGCTCATGGGGCTCTTCAGGCATATAGTCATGCAGTCGGTATGAGCGAATTGTGTAATTGTTGATTCTTCGCTGGGTCTCTGTATCCAGCTCCGAAAATAGCTTTCCAGCCAATCCCGCCAGACGGGGGTCCACCGGCAGAAATTCGCCGACGCGGATCTTATCTCTTACAAAGCGCCATATCGAGGTCAACCTCTGCTGTCCGTCGAGAACAGCCATAGTCTCATTCGAGTACACGAGAAAGTGCATCGGCGGAACAGACCAGCCTCGAAGAATTGTATCTATCAGCTTCGCCTGCTTCTGCTCGTTCCAGGCGATTCCACGTTGGAAGTCCGGTTGTAAGTCGATTTCCCGCTCGGCGAGCCTGGAGATGAGCGTCCGAATGTCAGGCTCCCACGGGTCTAGTCGCATTCCACCGAACCACCTTTCATCGAGAACTAACCATGCAGACTAGCATCCGACTGATGATCGGCCCAGCCCGATACGCATTTATCAACCAGACGGTTAAGGTTGACGTGCCGCAAGTGCACTTATCGTCGCCCTTTGGCGGGCTAGGTCGCCCTGATCCGCATCTAGTAATCACCAGACTCGGGACCTTGCGACGTCGCCGCTCCGCGCATCGACACTTGGCGTGAGTCGAATACGCCAGGTGTCGCTTACATTGGACGGCGTGGTCGTCACGAGACGTCCTGTTTTGCACGGTGGAGTGCAGGAATGGATTCGAAGACACTTGCAAGGCCAGCATGTTCGCTGCTTGGAACCCATCGGAGGAGCCAGGATGGCCTTGCCTACAGAGTCAATCTTTTCGATGGTCGGACAACGTCGCGCCGGCGTGGTCGAATCGGATCATGGTGAATATCTCAGGATGCGCTCCCCCTGCGGAGATTGCACCACTTGGGCTATCAAGTGGACGGTTACAGTTCACGCAATCTACTACCTGACATTGCACATCGTAAGTTCGCGGTTCCGTAAGCATGTTCTCGATGACCTTGCACTCGGCTACAGCGCGGCGTTGATCAGCAAGGAAGTCTCCGAGTTCGCAGAGTACTTCGAGGCGTATGTGGAACGGGTTGAGCGCGATCTGGACCCTGAAAGGCTTCGCGCGGGTGAGCACATGTTCGAGTACCGGCGTGTTTGGACAGATCATGCTGTCCGACTGCTTGAGCGGCAGCTTGGACAGGCACGGCGGGCTGGGAAAGCTAGTCGGCGTAGGCGGTAGCTACGGACCAGACGCGTTCGATGGCGGTCATGTAGCTGGCGGTCAAGCCATCCGGCTCGTGAAGTCGAAGGTGCATGACTGGAGCGTGGGCAGCTGGGACGCCGTGGATGTGCACGTTGACCAGAACCCCGCTGTCGGCTCGGTAGATCGAGTCGTAGAGGACGGTGTCGTGGAGGCGGACTTCCACGTGTGGGTGGCGTTGAAGCGGCTTGATGAGGACGAGGGCGTTGCGGATGCGGGCGGCCATCAGGTCGCCGATCTGCTCCTCGGCGCCTCGGGCCGCTACGTGCTGGCTGTTGACGTCGCCCAGAGCGATGCGGATCGGGACGCCGGCCTTGGCCTTTGTCGCAAAGGTGCGGAGGATGACCGGGTCTTCGAGAAGAAACAGGGCGCTATACGCGACGATGTCGATCGCCTCCGTCGCCCTGTGGAAGACCGAACACCAGGTATCGAGCGGGACGAGGCTCCGGTTGGCGTAGGTCATCCGAACCTCGTCCGCGCCGGTCGGCACTTCACGGGGGACTGTGTCGGGCCAGAGGTCGGCGACGGACCAGCCGGTCATGCGGGACAGTTCGTTGCGGTAGCGGGGGTACGGGATGCGGCCGTGGAACCAGCGGTCGACGGTCTTGGGATCGACCTGGAGGTGGGTGGCGACGTCGAGGGCGTTGAGGCCGGCGCTGGCGAGGGCGCGGGTGAGCGGATGTCGCATGGTGACCTCCTGCTAGCCATCGAGTACAGCCGATTCTAGTCAAGAAGTCCCTAGACGTCCCTCGGATGCGGTTCCTGGGTGAGGGCGTACCGGGAAGGCTGGCAAGGGACGGCACGCCTTGGCCACTCGGCTTGCCCAGGCGCGATGTCGCGCGGATGGAAGAGAGACGGGCATGGCAGTGCATGAGGCGGCGCAGCGGGCGGCGGATGCGTTGGCAGGAGCGCTGGAGGAAGCCGGCTTCGACGTCGGGCGGGCGTTTCCAGACCTACGGACCACGGTGGACCAGGCGGGTTCCGCGCACGTCGAGATCGGCCCCATGGCTCCCGACGTCGCGGGACAGCTTGCGGGGCTGCTGACGGAGGCGGCCGGAAGAGGCATCAGCCTGGGAGACTGACGAGCGATCAAACACGGCAGAGAGGGCGTCATGCGGTCAACGGCTTGGGGTGCCTACAAGGGCATCACGGAGGCACTGCGTGCCCGGCTCGCCTCGGGCGAGTTCCAGCCGGGTGCCGCACTGCCGTCCGAGGCCGCGCTAGTCGCCGAGTACGGCGTCGCGCGCAACACGATGCGCCGCGCGCTGGACCAGCTCGCCGAGGAAGGGCTGATCGTCACGCAGCCCGGTAGAGGGCGGCTGGTCAGCGCTCCAGGCGAGCGAAGCGCCCCGAATCAACCCCAGTACCAGCGCATAGCCGCCGACCTCAGAAAGCAGATTGCGTCCGGCGAGCTGGCAGCCGGCGCGCTGCTACCGAGCGAATCCGCCCTGGTGATGCAGTACGGCGTTTCCAGGGGGACGGCGCGACAAGCGCTAGCCGTGCTCCAGGACGTAACGGTGTCGGTGCAGGGCAAGGGTCGCTTCGTCAAGCCACAGTGATCGTTCGCCACTAATCTCGGACATGTGGAGCATGTCCGATGGGCGCGAGACCTTGCGGGCCGGTTGCTGGCCGAGCCGTTGCCGACGCGGTGGGCACACGTGCAAGGCGTCGGGCACACCGCCGAGAACATCGCCCAGGTCGTCGGCAACGATGCTGAGCTGCTGGTCTGTGCTGCCTGGCTGCATGACATCGGCTACGCCCCTGACCTCAACAAGGTGGGCTTCCATCCGCTCGACGGTGCGCGGTACCTCCGCGACGTCGAGCACGCGGACGAGCGGCTCATCCGCCTCGTCGCCAACCACTCCTGTGCGCTGATCGAGGCTCGCAACCGTGACCTCGACGGTGACCTCGCTCAGGAGTTTCCGAGCCCGGCGGACTTCGTCTTGGACGCGTTGACGTTCTGCGACATGACGACCAGCCCCACCGGCGCCCGCGTCAACCTCGAAGAGCGGCTCAACGAGGCGTTCGGCCGTTACGGCGACGGGCACCTCGTCACCCGGTCGCTCACCGAGGCACGGCCGCTGCTGGAGGCGTCGTTACAGCGGGTCGGGGCGGCTCTCTACAGCTGAGGCGAGGGAGCCCTGTTCGTTGCGGTTCCACCGACGACCGGCGCTGTCCAGGAACTCGATCTCGATCGGCTCTGGATTGACGTACGAGCGCAGCCACGCGACCGGCGCGGGTCGCCGGATCGTCTGCCCCGGCGGCACCATCCCGACGAACTCGACGTCCCCAGAAGCCGCAGGATCGGGGAGCGGCAGCTCGACCTCATAAATCGGCATGTCGCTGGCGTTGTGGATGTGAAACGCCAGCTCGCGCGTGCCGTCGGGCTTGCGGTACGCCTCCACCCAGGCACTGATCCGAGCCGCCTGACCGCGTCGCTCGTCCTCGGCACGTTCAGCTTCGCGGTTCTGCTCGCGGCGCAGCAGAACGAACCCAACGACGAACGCGCCGACGGTGCCGAGGGCGGAGAAGACGTCCGCAGCGGTGGCGACCCAGTCGCTATCCAAGGTGCAGCTTCCCGTCGCCCTTAAGGTAATGCGAGATCCGTAGCCGCATCGACCGGTCCATCTGCAACCCGTCAACCGAAGCCGGCGCGACCCAGTGCACCTCCCGCGACTCCGAGCTCGGCGTCGGCGTCCCACCAATCGGCCGGGCCGTATACACGATGGAAAACTCCTGCCGCGCCTCGCCGTTGCTCGTGTACAGGATGATGTGCCGAGGGTCGGTGAAGATACCGACGAGCCCGGTCACCTCGACCTGGATCCCTGTCTCTTCAAGGGTTTCCCGCACCGCACAGTCCGTCATCGACTCCCCCGGGTCCATCGCCCCGCCCGGCAGCGCCCAGTTGTCGTTGTCCATCCGCCGGATCAGCAACAACTCACCAGAGGAGTTGACCACGACGACATTCGCGGACGGCACGACGCTGTTCGCGGGCGGCGCAGCAGGGTCGTCGAAGAAGTCGATACGGCGAGCCAAGACAGGACCTCACTCCAGTGGTGTGCCGGCGTTCCAGACCCGGTCGAAGCTCTCCAGATACGTCCCGACCATGTCCCCACCGTTCACGTGCCGCAGGTGCAGCACCGGCGCGTTGGAGGCGGGCGTGCCGTAGATGTGCGTGTTCACGAGCACCTGGTCGTCGGCACGGTAGATCGAGTTGTAGAGGATCGTGTTGTGCAGCCGGAACTCGATGCCGTCGATGTTCCGGAGCGGCTGATATAGCACGATCGCGTTGCGGCACCGCGCGGCCATGTCCATGTCGATGCCCTCATCGATGCCGCGCTGCACGACCTCGGCGCTGTCCGGGTCGCCGATGAGGATGCGGATGTTCACGCCGTCGGCGGCCTTGCGGCGGAAGATGCGCTGTACGCCGGTGTCCTCGGGGATGAACAGGCCGCTGTATGCCAGGACACCGATCTCGCGCTCGGCGTTGTCAAAGAACATCCGCCACATGTCCGACGGGACCGTCCACCGCGCCGGGTAGATGTTGATGATCTCGCTCTCGGAGGCGTTGGCGACCTGGTCACGGGTCAGCGCGTCCGGCCAGAGATAGGCTTCGTCAACGCCGAGGTGCGCCGCCACGGCGTAGCGGTGACGGCGGTACGGCAGACGCCCGCTGATCCACCGCTCGACGCTCTTGGGATCGACGTCGAGCACATCGGCGAGATTCGTCGGCGTGAGGCCGCGCTCCAGCAGCGCTGAGCGCAGACGTTCGTTCGGCATCGATTCCCCGTCGCAGGACTCCCGGCAGATGCCCACAGTAGGCGAGACATCTTCAACACGTCCAGCCATGACCTGAACACGTCCCGTGCCCAAGCTGCATGCTCATGGCATCGAAGCACAACGAACCTTCACCGGCCATCCGCTTCGCTCTAGACTTGCACATGTACATCATGTGCAAGTTTTAGAAGGAGGGCCGGTGAGCAACCGAAAGGAGCTACGAAGTTGCCTCTCCCCGGCCCGCTCGATGGGGAACGCTGCTGCCCGTGCGGGGCACAGCTCGACCGGGACCACGCCACCTACTGCAAGAAGTGCCGCTCCCGAGTCCGCTGGCAGCGACGGCACACCGGCCGCATCCACCGGCGCCCCGGGCCGTCCACCAACACCCCGAACGCCTGAGCAGAAGGAGTCCACGCTGTTCGTCT
Organism: Dactylosporangium sp. NPDC006015; assembly: GCF_040614215.1. Lineage (NCBI taxonomy): Bacteria > Bacillati > Actinomycetota > Actinomycetes > Micromonosporales > Micromonosporaceae > Dactylosporangium > Dactylosporangium sp. NPDC006015. Next base: position 8,645 of record NZ_JBEXUD010000030.1, on the reverse strand, counting down.
CGGTCTCAGCCGTCCTGCTGCTCGGACTGCTCGTGTACCTGCTGTGGCGCTACGCCCGGCTGCCCCTCTGGCACATCGCCGCCTGCACCCTGTTCGGCTACTTCCTCGCCAGCTCCACGATCGGCCCGCACATCGGCCGGCTGATCACCGCCGCCGTCCGCTACCTCGCCGGGGTGGACCTGTGACCAGGCAACGCGACGGCTGGGTGGTCGCCGGCATGCTCGTCGCCGCGACCTCGGCGGCCGTGGCCAGCTTCACCGGCCTGCGCGGCCTCGCGGTACTCAGCGGCTGGCCCGACCGGCTCGCGATCCTGCTGCCGGTCACCATCGATGCGTATGCGATGACCGCCGCGCGGGTGTGGCTGTCCGGCGCCAACCCGCGCCGCGCGGTCCGGTTCGCCCGCGCCAACGCCATCGGCGCCATCACGACCAGCATCGTCGGCAACGCCGTCTACCACGCGGCAGCCGCCGACCTGATCGTCGTGACGTGGCCGGTCGTGGTGGCCGTCGGCGCCGTACCGGCGGCAGTCCTCGGCCTGACCGCTCATCTGCACGCGGTCCGGACCGTCGAGGACAGTCCGGACCCCGGTCCGGACTCGGGTCCGGCTCAGAAGCCGCCGGTCCGGACCGATGACGAACTCCTCGCCGCAGCCCGTGACGCCGACACCAAGCACCGCGCCGCGCACAACGGCCGGCCGATCAGCCGCGACGCGCTCCGCACGGCGCTGCGCATCTCCGGACCGCGAGCGACCGCGCTGCGCCGCCAGCTCGCCGCCGAAACCCAAGCACCCGAACGAAAGGAGGCGCACACCAACTGATGCCCGAGGCACCGAGACCAACCGTCGACCGCAACGCCGTCCTCGCCCACGTGGACGCGGCGCTCAACCGTGGCACCCGCGTCGCCCTCTGGACCGCCATCGCCGATGTCCCCGTGCTCCTAGCCGAGATCGAACGCCAAGCCACGCTGCTGACCATCGCCCGCACCGAGTACGCCAACCTCCTCGCCGCCGCCAACGCCACCCTCGACGCACACGTCGACGGCGACCCCGACCCGCTGACCTACCTCCGCGACGAGGCGCGGCGATGAGGGCGTACGGACGACGCCACCGCGCCTGGCAACGACGGCACAGCCAACCGCTGATGCTCGTCGCCGACGAGCCGAGCCTCATCGCCGAACTCGCCCGGCTGCTCTACCGCTACCGCTCCGAACTCGCCCCGTTCACGACCGCGGCGGCACTGTTCATCACGGCCGCGTTCCTGCACCTGAGCCACCCGACCGCGTGGCCGTGGATCCTCGGCGCCACCGCCGCCGTCATCACGCGCGCCCTCACCCGAGGCGAGCGGCTGGAGGAACGGATCTACGCCGCTACCGCAACGGCGTGTGCAGGCGCCTGGCTCGCCATCGCCGTCACAGCAGGCCCGTGGCACGGACCACTCCCGACGCTGCTGATCGTCGGAACCCTGGCCGGTGCCGTGCCCTGGTGGGCGCACCGGCGCCGCAGAGCACGCGTCCGCGTCGACCGCGCCATCCAGGCGTGGCCGGACATCGCCGACAGCATCGGCCTCGCCGGGTCACGCGTCATGTCCGCCGTGGTCGACGTCTGGGGCTGGCGCGCCCGCATCAAGCTCAACAACGGCCAAACCGTCGCCGATGTCATCAGCCGTGTGCCCGCCATCGAATCCGGCCTCGGCACCCGCACCGGCGCCGTCCGCGTCGAGGCAGACCCCGCACACGCCGGCCGCGCCATCGTCCGGGTCCTCGCCCAGGACCCGCATGCCGGCGCCATCCCCTGGCGCGGCCCGAGCGTCCAGTCGATCGCCGACCCGATCGAACTCGGCGTGTTCGAGGATGCCGCCGCCGTCAAGGTCTCCTTGCTGCGCAAGCACGTGCTGATCGGTGGAACCACCGACTCGGGCAAGAGCGGCGTGCTCAACAACATCCTCGGCAACCTCGCTGCCTGTCCCGACGTCGTTCTCTGGGGCATCGACCTCAAGGGCGGCATGGAACTGCGCCCCTGGGCGTCGTGCCTCGCCAGGCTCGCCACCACACCCGCCGAAGCGGCGGCTCTACTGCGCGACGGCGTCCGCGTCCTCAACGCCCGCGCCGAAGCGCAGAGCCGCAACGGCTCCCGCACCTGGACACCGACATCACAGACACCCGCGCTCGTCATCGTCGTGGACGAGTACGCCGAACTCGTCGAGCAGGCCGCGACAGCCGTCGAGTCAGCCGAATCCATCGCCCGGCGCGGCAGGGCGGTCGCCGTGACCCTGCTCGCCGCCAACCAACGCCCGACCCAGAAGTCCATGGGCGGCGGCGCGCTCCGCTCGCAGATGAGCGTCCGCATCTGCCTCCGCGTCAGGGAACGCCGCGACGTCGACCTCATCCTCGACAACGGCATGCTCAGCGCCGGCTGGCACGCCCACACCCTCGACGCCCCCGGCAAGTTCTACCTCCTCGCCGACGGCCAAACCCAGCCCAGACGCGCCCGCGCCTACCTCGTCACCGACGACGACGTCCAGGCAACAGCCGCCCGCTACGCCGACACACGGCCGACACTCGACGCGCTGTCCGACGCCGCACTCCAAGAACCCGACGACGAACCGGTCATCGAGGGCGAACTCATCGACCCCGAAGTCACCCTCACCATGGCGCTGCGTGACGCCCCGAGCGACGGCCTCAGCGTCCCCGAACTCATGCACCTCACAGGAATGGGCCGCACATGGATCTACGACCGACTCCAAACCCGCGCCGAACACGGCACCGCCCGGCAGGTCAGCCGAGGTCGCTGGCGCGCCGACTGAACGTCCGCACGGACGTCCGTCCGCCCCGCGCACGCGTCTGCGCCCCAAACGCGCGGGCGGACGACGGACGGACGTCCATAGCAGCCCAGGGAGGAGGCGCCCGCGCACCGACGCAAGCCCAGGAAGCGACGGCTCGTACACGTCGATGAAGACCTGCTCATCAGAGCACTCGTGCTGATGGCCGAGGAACGCAGACGGACCAAACCGGAGGACTGAGATGACCCGCCACCACGACCGGCCGACGACGACCCGCAAGCGCGCGTTCAGCTACCTGCGCGTGTCGTCGGCCGGTCAGGTCAACACCGACTACGACCCCGAAGGCATCTCGCTGCCCGCCCAGCGCGCCGCCATCCAGGGCCGCGCCGCACAGCTCGACGCGGACATCGTCGCCGAGTTCATCGAGCCCGGACGGTCGGCGACGACCACCGACAAGCGGCCAAGGTTCCAGGAGATGATGGCGCGGCTCAAGGCCGAGGGCGGCATCGACTACGTGATCGTCTACGCCCGCTCCCGGCTGCACCGCAACAGCATCGACGCTGCGATCACCAAGCGCGACCTCCGCAGGGCCGGCGCGACGCTGATCTCGGTCATGGACTACACCGAGGACACCGCCATCGGCGACCTGGTCGCCACCGTCCTCGACGGCGTCAACGAGTACCAGTCCCGGGCAGCCGGCGCCGACATCGCGTACAAGATGGGGCAGAAGATCGCGCGAGGCGGCACGGTCAGCAAAGCCCCGATCGGCTACCTCAATGTGCGAGAGACGTTCGAGGGCCGCGAGGTGCGCACCGTAACCGTTGACCCGGAGCGCGGCCCGCTCATCAGGATGGCGTTCGAGCTGTACGCGACCGGCGACTACGGGTTCCACGCGCTGATCGAGGCGCTGTCCGACGCCGGTCTCCGCACCAGACCGACGAAGCGGTTCCCGACGGGCACGCCGATCTCGATTAACTCGCTCGGGAACCTGCTCCGTGAGCGGTACTACCTCGGCCTCGTCACCAACAAGGGCCAGGAGTACCGAGGCAGGCATGAGCCGCTCGTCAGCGAGGAACTCTTCGCAGAGGTGCAGAAGATGCTCGACCTGCGCAGGGCGGGCGGCACCCGGGAGCGCACACACAACCACTACCTCAAGGGCGTCGTCTGGTGTCACCGCTGCCAGCGGCGGCTCATGATCATGCGAGGCAAGAGCCACACCGGCAGCCTGTACTTCTACTACTTCTGCCAGGGACGCCAGAAGTACCTCTGCGACCTGCCGTACCTGCCGACCGCCAAGGTTGAGGCCGCGATGATCGACAACTACGCCACGGTGATGCTCCCGGCAGAACTCAGCGCCCGGATCGCAGGACGGGTCAGCGACGTGCTGAACCACTCGACCGCGACGCGGGACGAGGTCCGGCAGAAGGTCAAGGCGCAGCTTGCCAAGCTGAACACCCAGGAGGACCGCTTCCTCGACCTCGTCGGCGACGACGACTGGCCCCAGGACAAGATCGCTCAGCGCCTCCGGGTCATCCGCGACGAGCGGTCGAGGCTCGCCCGGCAGCTCGAAGAGGCGCCGGACACCGGCGCCGCGCACGAGACGATGCAGGAACTCCTAGATCTCCTGAGAGACCCGCAGGAGCTGTACCGCCAGGCAGGCGTCAAGGCGCGGCAGGCGCTCAACCGGACGTTCTTCGAGAAGGTCTACCTCGACGCCGACGACCAGGGGCCGTTCGTGGCCTCCGACGACCTCGGCGCCCAGGTCAAGCCACTGGCCGAGATAGCAAGAGGCGGAGCCACCGATGTCGGTGACCCCGCCTCTGATGGCGATCTCCTCCGCGCCGCTCTTGCTGGCGCGGGTTCGATTACGCCCTCCATGGTGGAGGTGCCGGGAATCGAACCCGGGTCCTTCGTTGCTTTGCTAGGGCTTCTCCGAGCGCAGCTCGCTGTGTCTCTACTCGGCCCTACCGATCACGCGAGCGAGTCGGTATGACGGGTCCAGTCGCGATTGATCTCGCCGCACGAGCCCCGCGACAGGACTCGGTTGGCCAGCCTTCTAGCTGATGCCGGTGATCGGGTCGAAGGCGAACCCGGACCGACAGATCTCTACCCTTGCTTAGGCAGCGAGAGCGAGATCGGAGCGCTTGTAATTGGCGCTTATACTTTTCCGACGACTGATTCGCGAGACAACGTCGGCTTCCTCGGCTCGCTTCCCCTAGCGCGGCGCACAAAGTCGAAACCAGTCACCCCCGCGCGGGTGGTGTTGGCTGCCGCTCCCACAAGCGACTGATCTAGAGTAACGCCTTCCGTCCAGCTTTTCATCCCGATACCTGGGTGCACGGACGGCCGTCGATGGTGCAGGTGAGCGGGGCGTTGCGGACGCCGAGGCCTTCGACCTCGAAGCGGAGGGTGGCGGTGCCGCCGGGGCGGACGGTCCGGGTGCTGTCGACCGGGGTGAAGATCGCCTTGAGGCCGGCGCGGGTCATGACGGCGCCGTCGACGTTGCGGACGGTGAGGTCGAGCAGGGGCAGGACGACGGCGACCGTCCAGTCGGTGCTGGCGGCCGGGCCGGGGTTGGTGACGGTGACGGTCACCCGGTAGGACGTCAGCGTGAGGTCCTCAGTGCGGCTGCTGGCGGTGAGCTGCGGACCGGACGCGGCCGCCACTCTGGGCGCGGCCGTGGCCGACGGCAGTGCGGTCGCCGCGGCGGAGCTCGCCGCGACCAGGGCGGGGCGCGGGGACCGCTCGGCCGGCGTGCCCGGGAGCGTGGCCTGCACGGGCCCCTCGACGCCGCCGCCGGTGCGCGGCGGCTTGGCCGGGTGCGGCGCGGTGGCCTTGCCGACGAGCAGGGCGATCATCGCGAGCAGCAGCAGGATCGCGGCCGCCGCCGCCACGGCCTGGCTGCGACGGTCGGCGGACCAGTCCCGAGCGGCCGCGACGCGTCGTACGCGCGACATGATGGCGTTTGCGGCAGATGTACCGACGGAGCCCAGCCGACGCACGCCTGCCGCGATGCCTGATGGCCGCGCGGACCGGTGACTGGGTGCGGCGGCGGTCGGCGCGGCGGGCGGGGCGGTGGCCGGGGTGACGGTCGGGGCGACGACGGGCACAGCCGCGACCCCGGTCGCCCGGGCGCCGAGGACCGCGGCGGCGAAGCCCGGCATGGTGGTCGTCGGGCGCGGGCCGGCGGTGGAGCGGGTGTGCGAGCTGAGCCCGGGCGCGGAGCGGCTCGGCGCGTTGGGCTGGCGCGGCAGCCGGTTGAACGGCCCGCCGTCGTTGCGCCGCACGGCGGGCGGAGCGTCGACGGCGGTGACCGGGGCGGACGGCTGGGCGTGCTTCTTCAGGGTCGCCGCGAGCGGGCCCTCGAACAGCTGCTGGTACGTCCTGCGCAGCACCCTGCGCCGCATCGTCCCCTGCGGGCCGAGAAACCCGCTCTGGGTCATCGTGAGCCGGGTGTGTCCGCCGGCCAGCTCGTCGAGGGTCAGCGCGACGACGGTGTGCAGGTTCTCCCCCGACCAGCGCATGACCAGGCGGTGCGCCGTCTCGGTGGTGACGATCTCGCCCTCGATCGGGTCCTCGAGGCCGGCGAGGGCGGTCGCCTGGAACGTGAACGTGCCGTCGTCGCGGACCATGAACCGGGTCGTGGGCAGCCAGTCGGTGACGAGGTGGGCCTCGGTGAGCGCACGCCACACCGCGGACGGTGGGTGCTCGAGGTCGACATCGACCCGAATCTCGGTCACGCACGGACTATATGGCTTGCACGCATTGCTCGCTCGCCTGACGAGCACTACTCAGCCAGGCGAGACGATTTACTCGGTTCTGCCCTTGTTGCGGCTGCCCATGACGCGAGAGATCTCCCGCTCGGCGTCACGTTTCGCCAGCGACTGGCGCTTGTCGTAGGACTTCTTGCCCCGGGCGAGGCCGATCTCCACCTTGGCCCAACCGTCGGCGAAGTACACCGAGAGCGGCACCAGCGTGAGGCCGCTCTCGCGGACCTTGTTGCCGATGCGGCCGATCTCCTGCCGCTTCAGCAGCAACTTCCGGACGCGACGGGGAGGGTGGTTCGTCCAGGTGCCCATCGTGTATTCGGGGATGTGCATCGCATGGAGGAACACCTCGCCGTCGGAGATCTGCCCGAACGCGTCGACGAGCGAGCAGCGCCCGGCGCGCAGCGACTTGACCTCGGTGCCGGTGAGCACGACGCCGGCCTCGATCGTCTCGAGGATCTCGTAGTCGTGGCGCGCCTTCCGGTTGGACGCGACGACCTTGCGTCCCTTTTCGCGCGGCATCGACCCCTCCACAAATCTTGATAGGAGTATCAGCGTATCGCGCGCGGCAAGAAGGTTTCGGTCAGCAGAGACAGCCCGGCAGCCAGTTCAGCGGCTGGATGGGGCTGCCGTTGAGGCGGACCTCGAAGTGCAGGTGGTTGCCGGTCGACGCGCCGGTGGTGCCGACCCGGCCGATGAGCTCGCCGCGGTGCACGGTCTGGCCGACGTGGACGAGGATCTGTGACTGGTGGCCGTAGCAGGTTGCCAGCCCCTTGCCCTGGTAGAGGCCGTGGGAGATGCAGGTGTAGTTGCCGTTGCCGCCCGCCCATCCGGCCCTGACCACCTTGCCGTCGGCGGCCGCGACGATCGGCTGGCCGCCGCCGGCGGCGACGTCGATGCCGGCGTGCAGCTGGTACACCTTGTAGACCGGGTCGAAGCGCATGCCGTAGTTGCTGGACTTCCAGCCGTGCACGGGCATCAGGAAGAAGGCGCCGGTCTTCGGCGGGATCGCGGTGGTGAGCGGCGCGCCTCCGGTGCCGGTCTTGCCGGTCTTGCCGGCCGCCTTGGCCGCCTTCGCCGCGGCCGCCGCCTCCGCCGCCGCGGCGGCCCGCAGCTCGCCGGCGACGCGGTCGCTGTCGACCTTGAGCTGCTGGTAGCGGGCGAGGACCGCGGTGCGTTCGGAGTTGGCGACGGCCTCGGCCTGCGCGCTCTTGTCGATGAGGGCCCGGACGTCGGCGGCGGCCTGCTCGGCGCCGGCCTGCGCGGTCCTGCTGTCCTGCAGCGCCTGGCGGGTCTGCTCGGCCGCCCGGCGGGCCTTGTCGCGGGCCAGCTCGGCGACGGCGAAGCGCTGCTTGGCCGACATCCTGGCGCGGGTCAGCTCGTCCAGCGCCCGCTGGCTCTCGGCGGCGACACGGTCGAGGTAGGAGATGCGCAGCGCCAGGTCGTTCGGCGAGCCGGACTCGATGATCGAGTTGAACATGGCGAAGCCGCTGCCCTTGTACGTGGCGGCGACGAACACGGACACGTCGGCGCGACCCTGCTCGACCTCGGCCTTGGCGGCGTCGTAGTCGTCGTCGGCCGAGTCGAGCACGGCCTCGGCCGCGTCCCGGTCGCGCTCCGCCTGGCGGGCGGCGGCGTCGGCGGCGATGACCCGGCCCTTGGCATCCTCGAGGGCGTCCTCGGCGCCGGGCAGCGCTGCGGTCGCCGCGGCGTGGTCGGTCGCCGCCTGCTGGGCCCGCTCGGTGGCCGCCTCGAGGGTCGCCTGCGTCTCCTGGATCTGGCGGTCGATGCGGGCCTTGTCGTCGCGGGCGTCTGCGTGCCCGGCCGTGCCGCTGCCCAGCAGCACGACGAAAGCCCCGACGGCGCAGAAGATCCTGATCCGGTTCACGTAACCCTCCAGTACCACTTGAGGGTTACCGTACGCAGCGAAAGACCCATAAGTCCGGAATTTTGGCGAAATGCCCCTATCGTGGTGCACTTCGGATATACGACGAGGGGTGGGCCGGAAACCGGCCCACCCCTCGTGGAAACAGCCCGCGGGGGAGCACCCCCACGAGTACCACCGCCAGATAGAAAAGAAAAACGGAGGGTTAGGGAAGAG
>NZ_JBEXUD010000029.1:59970-147625 GCF_040614215.1 Dactylosporangium sp. NPDC006015 | reverse complement strand
TTTCTCAACACCCCCCCCCCCACCCCCCGTATCCGCTTTGCCCCCGGCCGGCGTGCCCGCCCCCCCCGGCGGCCGCCCCCCCCCCCCGCCGCCGGCGCCGACTCCGGCAGGGCCTGCGCGCCCTCGCGCTCGCCGCCGGCGACCGCCGCCCGTCCGGGGTCCTGCTCCTGCGGGCGCTGCGCGACCCGGGCGAGCTCGCCGAGGTCGAGCGGCGGTGGGCGGCACCGGCCCGCACCGTCGGGCAGCTGCTGCGGGCCGTCCGCGACGCCGCGGCCCGGCCCGGCGCCACCGCCGAGGAGGTGCTGTGGACCGCCTGGCAGGGCAGCGGCCTCGCCGACCGGTGGACGGCGCTGAGCTCCCGCGGCGGCCACCGCGGCGCCGCCGCCGACCGTGACCTCGACGCCGTCGTGTCGCTCTTCGACGCCGCGGCCCGCTTCACCGACCGGCTCCCCGGCGCCGGCATCGCCGTCTTCCTCGACCACGTCGAGGGGCAGGACCTGCCCGCCGACTCGCTCGCCCCGTCCGCCGACCGCGGCGACGCCGTCCGCATCCTGACCGCGCACGCCGCGAAGGGCCTCGAGTGGGACGTCGTCGCCGTCGCCGGCGTGCAGGAGGGCGTCTGGCCCGACCTGCGGCTGCGCGGCAGCGTGCTCGGCTCGGAGCTGCTCGTCGAGGTCCTCGCCGGCCGCACCATGGAGACGATCGGCCGGCTGTCGGCGCTGCTCGACGAGGAGCGCCGCCTCTTCTACGTCGCCGTCAGCAGGGCCCGCGAGCAGGTCCTCGTCACCGCGGTCGCCTCCGGCGACGGCGAGGAGCAGCCGAGCCGCTTCCTGCTGGAGCTGGCCGGTCTCGACCCGGACGCCGACGCCGGCGGCGGCGCCGTGTTCGAGCCGCCCCGCGCGCTGACCCTGCCGACGCTCGTCGCCGAGCTGCGGGTGGCCCTGATCGACCCCGACGCCTCCGCCGGCCGCCGCGCCGCGGCCGCCGCGATCCTCGCCCGGCTCGCCGCCGAAGGGGTGCCCGGCGCCGACCCTGACAGCTGGTGGGGCCTGCCGCCGCTGTCCGACGACCGCCCCCTCGTCGACGCCGGCGAGCCGGTGACCGTCACCCCGTCGACCGTGGAGAGCGTCGACCGGTGCAGCCTGCGCTGGCTCCTGGAGCGGCACGGCGGGAAGCTGGCCCCGTCGCCCGAGCAGTCGATCGGCAACCTCGTGCACGCCGCCGCGATGCTCGCCTCCGACGCCACCGCCGACAGGGCCCAGCTCGTCGCCTATGTCGCCGACCGGTTCGACGCGATCGAGCTCTCCGCGCGCTGGCTCGCCGGCCGCGAGCGCGACCGCGCCGAGACCATGCTCGACAAGCTCATCGGCTGGCTCGCCGGCAACCCGCGCCGCCTCGTCGCGATCGAGCAGGACTTCCTCGTCGAGCTCGCCGACCCCGACGGCCCGGTCGAGATCAAGGGCCGCGTCGACCGGCTCGAGCTCGACGAGCAGGGCCGTCTCGTCGTCGTCGACCTCAAGACCGGCAAGTCCATCCCCGCCAATGCCAACCTCGCCGAGCACCCGCAGCTCGCGGCCTACCAGGCGGCGATCGAGCTGGGCGCCTTCGAGGAGTCCACCGTCTCCGGCGGCGCCTCCCTGGTCCAGCTCGGCGGCGAGACCAATGCCGCCCGCGAGCAGGTCCAGGCCCCGCTCGGCGAGTCCGGCGACCCCAACTGGGCGCAGGCGCTGGTCCGCAAGACCGCCCAGACCATGGCGGCCTCCACCTTCAACGCGGTCGTCAACAACAAGTGCCGCGTCTGCCCGGTCAAGACCTCCTGCCCCGTCTCGGGCAAAGGCCGGCACGTCACATGACCCAGACCGAGCACCAGAGCGCCGGCGGCGGGAGACTCGACCGGCGGGTGAGCTTCCCGCCGGTCGAGCTGGCGAAGCTGCTCCGGCAGCCGGCGCCGACCGCCCAGCAGGCGGCGGTGATCGCGGCGCCGGTGGAGCCGTTGCTCGTCGTGGCGGGCGCCGGGTCGGGCAAGACGGAGACGATGGCGGCGCGGGTGGTGTGGCTCGTCGCCAACGGGCACGTGCGCCCCGAGCAGATCCTGGGGCTCACGTTCACCAGGAAGGCGGCCGGCGAGCTGTCGCACCGGATCCGGCAGCGGCTCGGGCAGCTGGTGCGGCGGCTCGGGCGCGACGACCTGATCGCGGGGGAGCCGACCGTCGCCACCTACCACTCGTATGCGGCGCGGGTGGTCCGCGAGCACGGTGTCCGGGCCGGCTTCGAGCCGAGCACGCGGCTGCTCACCGAGGCCGCGTGCTGGCAGCTCGCCGACGCGGTCGTCCGCGGGTATGACGGCGACATGACGGCGGTCGCGTCGGCGCCGTCGACCGTGGTGGACGCGGTGCTGCACCTGGCCGGGGACCTCGCCGAGCACCTGCGGGAGCCGGAGGACGTCGCCGCGTGGACCGGGCGGTTCTTCGCCGAGGTGAGCGGCAAGACCGGCAAGATGGCCAAGCCTGTCCGTGACGTGCTGTCCCGGCAGCAGGCCCGGCTGCAGCTGTTGCCGCTGATCCGGCAGTACCAGGAGAAGAAGGCGCTGCTGGAGGCGATGGACTTCGGCGACCAGCTGTCCAGGGCGGCCCGCGTCGCGCTCGCGCATCCCGAGGTCGGCGCCGTCGAGCGGGACCGTTTCCGGGTGGTGCTGCTCGACGAATACCAGGACACCAGCCACGCGCAGGTGGTGCTGCTGCGGTCGCTGTTCGGCGGCGGCCACCCGGTGACCGCCGTCGGCGACCCCTGCCAGTCGATCTACGGCTGGCGCGGCGCGTCCGCGGGCACCCTGGAGCGGTTCCCGACCGAGTTCCCGACCGTGGCCGGCGACCCTGCCGGCGAGCTGACGCTGACCACCAGCTGGCGCAACCGGCCCGAGATCCTCGACGTCGCCAACACGATCTCCGCGCCGCTGCGGGCGCACGGGGCCCGGGTCGCCGAGCTCGCCCCGGCCGACGTGCTCGCCGAGCCGGCGTCGACCGCGACCGTCCACTGCGCGCTGCTCGACACGTATGCCGGCGAGGCCGCCTGGATCGCCGACCGGGTCGTCGCGTCGTGGCGGCTCGCGGCGAAGGTCGCGCCCGACACGTTCCCGCTCGACATCCCCGTCGACGACCGGCCGACGACGGCGGTGCTGGTCCGCACCCGCGCGCAGATTCCCGCGCTGGAAAACGCGCTGCGCTCCCGCGGCCTGCCGGTCGAGGTCGTCGGGCTCGGCGGCCTGCTCGACACGCCCGAGGTCCGTGACGTCGTCAGCGTCCTGCGGGTCCTCGCCGACCCGGCCGAGGGAGCGGCGCTGCTGCGCATCCTGACCGGCCCGCGGTGGCGGATCGGGCCGCGTGACCTCGTCGCCCTGTACCGCCGGGCCCGCGCCATCGCCGCCGCCCGCCGGGCAGGGCCGGAGGACGAGGAGCCGGCCCTCGCCGACCGGCTCGACGAGGCGGTCCTGGTGGAGGCCCTCGACGACCTCGGCGACGCGGCCGCGTATTCGGAGCCCGGGTTTGCCCGCTTCGCGGCGCTCGGCACGGAGCTGCGCCGCCTGCGCCGGCGCCTCGACCAGCCGCTGCCGGACCTCGTCGCCGACATCGAGCGCGCCACCGGCCTCGACGTCGAGGTCGCCGCCCGGCCCGGCGACGCCGGCCTGGCCCGCGGGCACCTCGACGCGTTCAGCAACATCGCGGCCCGCTTCGCCGGCGAGTCGGAGGGCGCGACCCTCGGCGCGTTCCTGGCGTTCCTCGCCGCCGCGGAGAACGAGGAGCGCGGCCTCGCGCCCGGCGAGGTCGAGGTCGTCTCCGGCGCGGTGCAGATCCTGACCGCGCACGCCGCCAAGGGCCTCGAGTGGGACGTGGTGTCGGTCGCCGGTCTCTGCGCCGACGTGTTCCCCGGTCCGAGCAACGCCGGCGACCACTGGCTGCGCGGCCTGGGCGTGCTGCCCTTCCCGCTGCGCGGCGACAGCGGGGGGCTGCCGGTCCTGGACCTGTCGGCGGCCGCCGACATCAAGGGTGTCGTGCGGCGGCTGGAGGCGTTCACCGAGGACTGGCGCCACCACGACGTGCGCGAGGAGCGGCGCCTGGCCTATGTGGCGGTCACCCGCCCCCGCCGGCTGCTGCTGGCCAGCGGCTACTGGTGGGGCGACGGCGTCAAGCGGGCCCGTGGGCCGTCGGTCTTCCTCGACGAGATCCGGGAGCGGTGCGCGTCCGGCGCCGGCATGGTCGACGTCTGGGCCGCCGCCCCGGCCCCCGACGCGCAGAACCCGACGGCCGAGCAGGTGCCGAGCGCCAGTTGGCCCGCCGACCCCCTCGGCGCCCGCCGGCCTCTTCTCGAAGCGGCGGCGGCGATGGTACGGGCAGCGACCGCCGCTCTCACCGCGCCACCAGCGGAGACGGCCACTGCGGAGGCAGGGGCGTCCTCCGCGGCGGTCGGGACGGTCGCTGCTGAGGACGAGTTGGCTCCCGCGGCGGTCGGGACGGTCGCCGCTGAGGACGAGGTGGCTCCCGCGCCGGCGTCGGTGGCACCGTCCTTCGCGTCGGACGTGGACGACCCGCACCCGGTCGGGACGGCCGCTGCGGACGAAGGGGGCGTTTCCGCGCCGGTCGGGACGGACGTTGCGGATGGAGGGGGCGTTTCCGCGCCGGGCGCGTCGGCCGCGCGGGGTGTCGCGTCGGATTCGGACGATTTGAGCCCGGCCGTGGCCGGTAAGGGCGTCGGGGAGGCGCCAGTCGTACATACGCCGCAAACGCCAAGAGTGGACTGGCCGGACGAGGTCCTGGCGGACGGGTCGGGGCAGCGCTGGGCGGCGGAGGCGGACCTGTTGCTGGCGGAGCGGGCCCGGATCACGCCGCAGCTCAACGCGCCGGTCGAGGTCGTGCTGCCCGGGCACCTGTCGGTGTCGCAGCTGGTGGCGCTGCGCCGTGACCCGCAGCGGCTGGCCCGGACGCTGCGCAGGCCGCTGCCGTCGCGCCCGGATCCGTACGCGCGCCGGGGCACCGCGTTCCACCACTGGCTGGAGCAGCGGTTCAAGGCGGAGCGGCTGCTCGACCTCGACGAGCTGCCCGGCGCCGCCGACGAGGGCGCCGCGCCCGACGAGGCCCTCGCCGAGCTGCAGGCCAGGTTCCTGGCGGGGGAGTGGGCCGACCGGGTGCCGCTGGACGTGGAGGTGCCGTTCGCCTCCGTCGTCGCCGGGGTGGTGGTCCGCGGGCGGATGGACGCGGTCTACGCGTATCCCGACGGCCGCTTCGACGTCGTGGACTGGAAGACGGGCGCCCAGCCCACCGGCGCCGACGCGACCGCCGCGGCGGTGCAGCTCGCCGCGTACCGGCTGGCCTGGTCGGAGCTGCGCGGTGTGCCACTGGAGCAGGTCGGCGCCGCGTTCTTCTACGTCCGCGACGGGGTGACGGTCCGCCCGGCCGACCTGCTCGACACCGACGGCCTGCTGGCCTTGATCGCGGCCCTGCCCGCGTCCGGTCTCTAACGAACTGCCGTCAAGCTTCCGACATCTCGCTGTCCACGGAACCTCGGCGTCCTCGAAGCTGTCCAAGGGGCATGCGGACGGGCATGCGAGGGGAAGTGCGCACGATGCAGGCATCGCACACGCGCGAGGTGGCACTGGTGGTCGGGGTGGCGACCGCTGGGGTGCTGACCGCCGCCCTGATCGTTCTCGGCCCGGTCGCCGCCGCCGACACGCCCAGATACCCGCAGGTCACCGACGTGCGCACGCCGGCGCAGCCGCAGCCATAGCCGCTTTTGGCAGACTGGCACCGGGCTGCGACACTTGCTGGTGAGATGACCGAGCAGCATTCACCGTGGGCTCAGCCGGACACGCAGGTCGTGCTGGCGCCCGTCGGGCCGGCGCCGACGATTCAGCGCACGGCCGAGCCGCCGCGCGCGGCGCCGGGTTATCAGTCCGGCCGGGTCTCGGGTCTCGGCGTGCCGCCGATCGTCCCACCCCCGTCGTGGGGCACCGGCGGTGGCGGCGGCGACGACGATGACGACCCGGTCAAGCGCAACAAGCGCATCCTGAAGCTGCTCACCGGCGGCGCGATCGCGGTCGTCGCGATCGGCCTGGTCGTCGTCCTGGTCTCGCTGATGACCGGCAACGCGACGACCCCCGGCGGCCTCTTCGACCGCCGCGCCGAAGGCCCCAGCGACACCCGCCCCGAGCTGGCCCGCCGCTGCCCGCCGCCGACCATCCCACCCGAGCTCCCACCCGGTGGTGACCCGGCGCCCGCCGGCCCGCGGACCGTCGACGAGGAGTCGGGGATCTCCTACAAGGAGTACGGCGCCCCGTGGGGGCCGTGGGACAACGTCTGGGCCGACCAGGGCGAGCTGAAGGTCACCTACCGGACCGGCCAGCACTTCGTCACCGAGCCCGACTACAACGGCGGCAGCGACTACCACGCCACGATCCTCTCCGGCCACGTCCCGGCCGCGGTCAACGACGGCATGGTCCTGGACCTCAGGTGCGTGGGCGACCAGATCGCCGCCGACGTGCGGATCAGCTTCTACCCCAAGGGCAACCAGCTGGAGCAGATCTCCGCGAAGGACCTCACCCTCGGCGGGCGGCCCGGCCGGCTGATCAAGTTCCGCCTGCACTTCTCCCAGCCGGGCCTGCGCGCGAAGAGTGAGCTGGTCTCGATCGCCCTCGTCGACCTGGGCAAACCCGAGGCCGCCATCCTGTACGTGTCGATTCCCGACACCCACCGCCAGTTCGACTACATCGCCGACGAAGCACCCGAGTCGGTCCGGCCCGTCTAGCGCCGAACGGCCGACTGGCGCCGGTTGCGTCTATAGGTCACGCTGGCGCCGTGAAAAAGGCGGCAGTGGTTGCAGGGGTCGTGCTCGCGCTCGTTCCGGTGAGCCCGGCGCGCGCCGACGGCATCCGTGACGATCAGTGGCACCTGCAGTGGCTGCGGGTGAGCGAAGCCAACGAGAAGACCCGCGGCGAGGGCGTCACGGTCGCGATCGTGGACAACGGCGTCGACCGCAACCACATCGACCTGACCGCCAGCGTGCTGCCGGCGATCTACACCAACGGCTCGCCCATCCCGCCCGGTGACCCCGACGGGCACGGCACGGCGCTCGCCGGGCTGATCGCGGGGCAGGGGCACGGCGCCAACCGGCAGAACGGGGTGCTCGGCATCGCGCCCGGCGCCGACATCCTGCCGGTGGTCCTCGGCAACCCGGCCACCCCCGACCCGGCCGGCGCCCGCACCGTCACCCCGGACCAGCTGGCCGAGGGGATCGAGCTGGCCACCGTCCGCGGCGCGAAGGTCATCGTCGTCGGCTACTCCGTCGGTGGGAGCGAGCGCCTGCAGCAGGCGGTCCGCGAGGCGCAGGCCGCCGACGCGATCGTCGTCGCCGCCGACGGCAACCGGGCCGGCGAGGCGTTCGAGCCCTACCCGGCCGCGTACGACGGGGTCCTCGCCGCGGTGCCGCTGTCGCGCGCCGGCGACGTGCTCGTCGCGTCGGACAGCGGCCGGAAGCTCGGGTTCGGCGTGCCCGGCGAGGAGATCATGACCACGAACACCGGCGGCGGCTACCGCGTCGACGCCGGGAACATGGCGGCCGGCGAGCTGGCCGCGGTGGTGGCGCTGGTCCGGGCGGCGTACCCGAAGCTGCCCGCCGACGAGATCGTGCACCGCCTGACGGTCACCGCCGTCGACGCCGGCGACAAGGGCGTCGACCCGCAGTTCGGCGTCGGCCGGGTCGACCTGGTGCCCGCGCTGACCAGGACGATCCCGCTCGCGAAGCCGCCGGCGCCGTCGGTCGCGCCGTCCCCGTCGGCCACCGCGTCGGCGCCCTCCGCCGGACAGCCGGTAGCGGAGCCGCTCCCCGCCCGGTCCCGGGGGCCGCTGGGGTGGCTGCTCAGCCTGCCGCTGGTCGCCTTCATCGGGGTGCTGCTCTGGTACGCGCTGCGGGCCGAGCTCCGCCTCCGGCGCGCCGCCGCCACGGGTGAGCCGGCACCCGCCCGCGACGACGAGGCGATGGTGTGAACGCGACGGAACGGGACGAGTCGGCGGTCGGCGACGGCGGATCGCGCGGGAGGGGATAGATTCGACGGGTGCCTCGTCGTAGTCCCGCTGTGCGGATTCCCGCGTCCAAGTATCCGGTCGAGCGCCTCACCCTCCCCAACGGCCTGCGGGTGGTGCTCACGCCCGACCGGGCCGCGCCCGTCGTCGGCGTAGCGGTCGTCTACGACGTCGGCATCCGGTCGGAGCCGCAGGGTCGCACCGGCTTCGCGCACCTGTTCGAGCACCTGATGTTCCAGGGCTCCGAGAGCCTGGAGAAGCTGGCCCACTTCCGCTACGTGCAGGGCTCGGGCGGCACCTTCAACGGGTCGACCCACTTCGACTACACCGACTACTTCGAGACGCTGCCGTCCAACGCGTTGGAGCGGGCACTGTTCCTCGAAGCGGACCGGATGCGCTCGCCTCGCCTGACCGAGGAGAACCTGCGCAACCAGGTCGACGTGGTCAAGGAGGAGATCCGGGTCAACGTGCTGAACCGGCCGTATGGCGGTTTCCCGTGGCTGCGGCTGCCCCCGGTCATGTTCGACACGTTCGCCAACGCGCACGACGGCTACGGGTCGTTCGACGACCTGGAGTCCGCGACCGTCGCCGACGCCGCCGACTTCTTCGACCGCTACTACGCGTGCGGCAACGCGGTGCTCGCGGTGTCCGGCGACTTCGACGTGGCGACCGCGACCGCGCTGATCGAGCGGCACTTCGGTGACGTGCCGGCGCGCCCGGCCCCGGCCCGCCCCGACTTCGCCGAGCCCGACCTGACGAGCGAGCGCCGCGACTCGTACGAGGACCGGCTGGCCCCGCTGCCGGCGGTCGCCGCGGCGTGGCGGGTGCCGGACCCGATCAACGATCTTGAGGGGTACCTGCCGTATGTGGTCCTCGCGGAGGTGCTTACCGACGGTGACGCGTCCCGGCTGGTGGAGCGCCTCGTGCTGCGCGACCGGACGGTGACCAGTGTCGGCGGGTATGTCGGCTTCATGGGCGAGCCGTTCGCGGTGCGCGACCCCACCGCGCTCGTCCTGCAGGCGCACCTGCCCCCGGGCGGCGACGTCGACAAGGTGCTGCGCACGGTCGAGGAGGAGTGCCAGCGCATCGCGACCGACGGCCTCGCGCCCGACGAGCTCAGCCGCACCCAGGCCCGCATGGCCACGCACCTGCTGCGCGACACCGACGCGGTGCTCGGCCGGGCGCTGCAGATGGCGGTGCTGGAGCAGCAGCGCGGCGAGCCCGAGCTGCTCAACCAGCTCCACACGCTGATCGGTGGCGTCACCGAGGAGCAGATCATCGCCGCGGCGGCCGAGCTGGTCCCGTCGCGGCGCGCCGCGGTCGAGGTCATTGCCGGAGGAGCCAAGTGACTGCCGAAACCCTGCTCCGCACCGTGCCGGTGCTCGGGCCCAACCGCCCGCTGAAGCTGCCGAAGACCGTCGAGCGGACCCTCGACAACGGGCTGACCGTGATCGCGCTGCGCCGCCCGTCGGTGCCGCTGGTCGAGGTGCGGCTGCGGGTGCCGTTCGCGAAGGCGCACCTGGCCCGCGCCGCGCTGCTGACGCAGACGGTGCTGTCGGGCACGACCGCGATGTCGACCGTCGACATCGCCGCGGAGCTGCAGAAGGTCGGCGGCGGACTGTCCGCCGGCGCCGACCCCGACCGGCTGCTGATCTCCGGCAACGCCCTCGTCAGCGGGCTGGACCGGCTGCTCGACCTGCTCGCCGAGGTGCTCACCGACGCCAACTACCCGGCGGAGGAGGTCAGCACCGAGCGGGCCCGCCTGGTCGACCGGATCCGGGTCGCGCAGAGTCAGCCGAGCCACCTCGCGCGGGCCGCGCTGCTGAAGCGGATGTATGGCAAGCACCCCTATGCGGTGCAGACCCCGGCGCCGGAGCACGTCGAGGCGGTCACCCCCGGCACGCTGCGCACGCTGCACGCCGAGCGGCTGCACCCGGCCGGCGCGACCCTCGTCATCGTCGGCGACATCGCGCCCGACAAGGCGATCGCCGCCGCCGAGCGGATGCTGGCGAAGTGGGACGGCGCGGGCTCGACCGTGGAACTGCCGCCGACCCCGGAGCTGAAGCCGGGGCCGCTGACGCTCGTCGACCGGCCCGGGTCCGTGCAGTCGTCGCTGCGCCTGGCGCTGCCCGCGGTGACCCGCCGGCACCCCGACCACGCGGCGCTCCAGCTGGCGAACCTCGTCTTCGGCGGCTACTTCTCCTCCCGCTGGGTGGAGAACATCCGCGAGGACAAGGGGTACACGTACGGCCCGCACTCCCTCGTCGAGCACGCCGTCGCCGGGTCGGCGCTGGTCGTCGCCGCCGAGGTCGCGACCGAGGTGACCGGCCCCGCGCTGCTGGAGACGCTGTACGAGCTGGGCCGGCTGGCCAGCATCCCGCCGAAGGAGGACGAGCTGGAGCAGGCCCGCCAGTACGCGCTCGGCACCCTCCAGCTGGGCATGTCGACGCAGGCGGGGCTGGCCGGGCTGGTCTCCACGTATGCCGGCTTCGGGCTGCGGCTGGACTACCTGGCCGAGCACGCCGTCCGGCTCGCCCGCGTCAGCCGCGAGGACGTGGCGGCCGCGGCCGCGCAGTACCTGGCGCCGTCGCGGATCGCGGCGGTCGTCCTCGGCGACGCGGAGAAGATCGAGCAGCCCCTGGCCGCATTGACGGCGGTCACCCGAGCCGCATCATGAGCTCGCTGCCACGTGCCGCCGGCCCGGGCATGACGGAGGCGGGGGCATGACGGAGCTGGCGGCGCCGGCGTCCGTCGCCGCCCGGCCTGGGCCGCCGCTCGCGAGGGGCGTGCTCGACCGGGCGGCGCATCGCCGTACTGACCCGGAATGGCTGAAGGAGGCCTGGTCGCGGGCCCGTGTGGTGGTCGTCGACGACGGGCACATGCTGGTCCGCGGCGACGACCCACCCGAGCTCGTGTTCGTGGAGCCGGCCGACGCGCCGCCGGGCGAGCGGTTCTTCCTGGGCGAGGACACCGACGGCACCGTGTATTTCGCGGTCGCCGCCGACGTGACGGCGCTGCCCGGCACCCGGCGGGTGTCGCTGCGCCAGGTGGGCCACGCGCTGCCGGACCTGCCGGCCGGGCTGTTCATCACCGCCGTCGGGCTGGCCAACTGGCACTCACGGCACCCGTACAGCCCCCTCAGCGGCAAGCTGACGGTCCCGGCGCAGGGTGGATGGGTCCGCACCACCGAGGACGGCGCGGAGACGCTGTGGCCGCGCACCGACCCCGCGGTCATCATGCTGGTCCACGACGGGGTCGACGGGCCTGACGGGCGGTGCCTGCTGGGCTGTAACGCGCAGTGGGCGCAGGCCGGCGGGGTCCGGCGCTACTCGACGCTCGCCGGGTTCGTCGAGCCGGGGGAGTCCGCCGAGATGGCGGTCGCCCGCGAGGTGCTCGAGGAGGTCGGCGTCGTCGTCGGCGGCGTCACCTACGTGGCGAGCCAGCCGTGGCCCTTCCCGGGGTCGCTGATGCTGGGCTTCCACGCCACCGCGCCCGTCGGGGCACCCGTCGTCGTCGACGAGGAGGAGATCCTCGAGGGGCGATGGTTCACCCGTTCCGAGATCGCCGCGGTGCTGGACGGCAGCTCGCGAGCCTTCGGCCTGCCCTTCCCCGCGTCGATCGCGCACTACCTGATCACGGAGTGGCTCGGCCTCTCCTGAGCGATCACGGGGTGGCTCGGCTTCTCCTGAGCGCGTCGCGGTGCCACTGCGCGCACCAGCGGTCGAGGACCCCGGCGGCGTGCGCCGGGGTCACCTCGCGGATGTCATAGTCGATCTTGTGTGAGCCGAACGCCTGCGTCGGGTGCCAGGCCAGGTCGCGCCACAGCGCCTCCTCCGCCACCTGCCCGGCGGGGTCGACGACCCGGCGCAGCAGCGACAGCGGCGCCTCGGGCGTCGTCTCGCCGTCGAGCCGGACGAAGTACGTGATCAGCGGCCGCGGGGCCACCGGCGGCCCGGCCCGCCACGCCCGCAGCGCGTCGTCGGTCAACCGCGGGCCCGGCTCCGGCTCGGGCGCGCGGTAGTCCTGCCGCACCATGTGCCGCAGCAGGTCCGGCTCGGGGGCGAGCCCGTCGTCGAGGACCTCGGCGACGAACCGCTCCGGCCAGACCCACACGCCGTCGGTGTGCAGCACACCCTGCCCGCGGCCGATCGTGGCGCCGCCGGACAGGTAACCGGCGATGCGCCGCCGGAGCCCCGGGTCGGCCACCCTCGGCCGCTCGGGCGCCATGACGGCACCCAGTGCGTAGTCGCGAGCCACCCGCATGCCGGCCACCGTAGTGAGCCGGCTGCGCGCTGTGAAGGCCTTGGTGCGGTTTTGTCCGTCAGCCGCTGATCGCGTTGGCCAGCTGTGCCTTCACCTGGACGATGGTCGGGTTGGTCAACGCCGTGCCGTCATCGAACTTCAGGGTCGGCACGGTCTGGTTGCCGCCGTTGACGCTTTCGACGAACTTCGCCGCCGCCGGGTCCCGCTCGATGTCGACGACCTCGTACTGGATGCCCTCGCGATCCATCTGCGACTTCAAGCGGTGGCAGTAGCCACACCACGTGGTCGAGTACATGGTCAGCATCCGGTTGTCTCCTCGTCGGGATCGCTGTCGGTTCCGGTAGGTACTTTGGCGGAAACGTCATACCCGGCTGGAATGATGCCTACCTGTGGCGGACTCCTCAAACCCACTCGCAGGTCTTGACCCGGAGCAGGCTGCCGTGGTCACTGCCCCGGCCGGCCCGCTGTGCGTCCTCGCGGGCGCCGGCACGGGCAAGACCAGGGCGATCACCCACCGCATCGCCCACCGGGTCCGCTCCGGGCACGTCCGTGCCCAGCACGTCCTCGCCGTCACGTTCACCGCCCGGGCCGCCGCCGAGATGCGCGCCCGCCTCGGCCAGCTCGGCGCCGGCGGCGTCCAGGCCCGCACGTTCCACGCCGCCGCGCTGCGCCAGGTCCGCTATTTCGCCCCGCGGCTCTTCTCCGGCCGCGAGATGCCCGAGCTGCTGGACAGCAAGGCCCGCCTGGTCGGCCTCGCCGCCACCCGCGCCGGCGTCAAGATCGACGGCACCGGCGCCCGCGACCTCGCCAGCGAGATCGAGTGGGCCAAGTCGTCGCTGATCGAGCCCGCCGACTATGCGGTCGCCGCGGGCAAGGCGCTGCGCGAGCCGCCGTTCGACGCGGCCAAGGTCGGCGAGGTCTATGCCGCCTATGAGCGGGTCAAGCGCGCCCACGGCGTGATCGACTTCGAGGACATGATCCGGGCCGCGATCTGGGCCATGGAGGAGCACGAGGACGTCGCGGAGCAGATCCGCTCGCAATACCGGCACTTCGTCGTCGACGAATACCAGGACGTCAACCCGATGCAGCAGCGGCTGCTGGAGTCGTGGCTCGGCGACCGCGAGGACCTCACCGTCGTCGGCGACGCCAGCCAGACGATCTACTCGTTCACCGGCGCCAGCGCGTCCTATCTCGTCGACTTCAAGCGCCGCCACCCCGACGCCACCGTCATCCGGCTCGTCCGTGACTACCGGTCCACCCCGCAGGTCGTCGCCCTGGCCAACTCGGTCATCGGCCAGGCCCGCGGCGAGCTCGCCCGGCTGCGCCTGGAGCTGATCGGGCAGCGCCCGCCGGGCGCCGAGCCGGTCCTGCGCTCGTTCACCGACGAGCCGCAGGAGGCCGCCGCCGTCGCCGCCCGCTGCGGCGAGATCATCGCCTCCGGCACGCCGGCCGAGGAGGTCGCCGTGCTGTTCCGGGTCAACGCGCAGTCCGAGGTCTACCAGGAGGCCCTCGCCGAGGCCGGGGTGCCCTATGTGGTGCACGGCGCCGAGCGGTTCTTCGAGCGCGCCGAGGTCCGCCAGGCGATGATCGCGCTGCGCGCCGCGACCCGGTCGCTCGACCCCGACGCGCCCCTGACCGAGTCGGTCACCAAGGCCCTGGAGGGCGTCGGCTGGCGCGCCGACCAGATCCCCGCCGGCGGGGCCTCCCGCGAGCGGTGGGAGGCGGTGTCGGCGCTCGTCACGCTCGCCGAGAGCATGCCGGCGCTCGGCCTCGAGGCGTTCAACGAGGAGCTCGCCCGCCGCGCAGCCCTGCAGCACGTGCCGACGGTCGCCGGGGTCACGCTGTCGTCGCTGCACTCGGCGAAGGGCCTGGAGTGGGATGCCGTGTTCCTCGTCGGCCTCGCCGAGGGCACGATGCCCGTCATCCACGCCCGCACCCCCGACGCGGTCGAGGAGGAGCGCCGGCTGCTCTATGTCGGCGTCACCCGCGCGCGCCACACCCTCTGGCTGTCCTACGCCGGCGCCCGCACGCCCGGCGGCCGCCCCCGGCGCGCCACCCGCTTCCTGCCGGCGCTGGAGCCGGGGCGCGCGTCCGGTGGCGGCTCCGGCTCTGGTTCGTTCGCGAGGAGCGCGCCGGGGATCGGCAAGAGCGAGGTGGCCGCCCGGGTGAAGCGCGCCGTCGCCGTCTTGTGCCGGGTCTGCGGCGCCGGGCTGCTCAGCGGGCCGGAGCGCAAGCTGGGCCGCTGCGCCGGCTGCCCGTCCGACCGCGACGAGGAGCTGCTGGCCAGGCTGCTCGACTGGCGGGCCCGGCTCGCCGCCGTGCAGAAGGTCCCGGCCTTCGTTGTATTCACGGATGTCACTCTCGCCGCGATCGCTGAGCGCCGTCCGGGCCGCCGCGAGGAGCTCGCCGTCATCGCCGGCATCGGCCCCCGGAAGCTCGGTCTGTACGGCGACGACGTGCTCGCGCTGGTGTCCGGACGCACCGTCGAGGACCTCGTCGGGAGCGACTGATGTCGATGGGCGGAAAACTGACAAGAAGTTTTCCCGGAAATTCGATTGCCCTACCCTGAAGAGGCGACATAGCCTGCGAACACGAACGCCGGAGCCCCGGCGGCCGAGCCATGACGAGTGTGGAGAGAAGGTGCGACCCGTGAAGCTCTATATCTCAGCCGAGCTACAGCCGGTGTTGCATGCCCTCTGCGCCCCGTCCCTGGCGTCGGCCTCCGCCCTGTGGCAGGAGTCCGCCGTCAGAGGCTCCTCCGCTTCGGCCTTCCCGGTCCCGACCGTTGCCTTCGCTCCGGCCGCTGCCCCGATCGCGTCCTTCGCGGTCACGGGTGGCGTCGCGGCCCTGGGCGGCGTCTTGGTCCCGGGCGGCGTCGAAGTCCAGGGCAGCAGGGTCTCCGCGACCGGTCTGGGCGGCGTCAAGGTCCAGGGCGTTTCGGTTCTGGGCCGCGAGGCCGGCCGTGGCACCACCGGCACCACCAGCACCATCGAGCGCGACCGCACCGTTGAGCAGATGCCCGCCGTTGGCGTCCAGCTGCTCGACCGGCGGGGAGTCCAGGTTCAGGGGACCAGTGGGCTCACCGCGAACGACAAGCACGACCTGACGGCTCCGAAGCCCAACGGCGGAGTCCGCGGCACACCACCTCGAGGCAGGCCGGTCTAACAGACCGACTTACCGGCTCACCTCGAGGCCGCGGAACCCGACACCGGGATCCGCGGCCTCAGTCATTTGCACCGACGATCACCACCAAACGATCGAGAAACAGAAAGGGGTGACCGGGATGAGCCTGGCCTTGGCATCGCGCGATGTGCGCGTTGAGAGCGCCGACGAGCGTCTCCTTGTCGCTGCTCGGGGCGTGAAGTCCGACCTGCCGTGCCGCACCTTCGACCCGGACCTGTGGTTCGCCGACTCGCCGGCGGAGCTCGAGCTGGCCAAGTCGCTCTGCGTGGAGTGCCCTCTGCGCGTCGAGTGCCTGGCCGGCGCCATCGAGCGCGCCGAGCCCTGGGGTGTCTGGGGTGGCGAGATCTTCGAGCGCGGTGCGGTCGTCCCGCGGAAGCGTCCGCGTGGCCGTCCGCGCAAGGAGGACGTCGCTCGCGACGCCGTCCTGCGGGTCGAGGTCGCAGCTCGCACCGCGGCCGTGGCCGCGAGCGTGGCGGCCTGACATGAGTGCACATCCGTTGCCAGCCAGCCGAGGCCTGCGCGCCGCGCAGCCGACCCGGCTTCAACTCACCGACGTTCGCACCATCTCCCTGAGGAGCTTGACCGTGTCTTTGCAACTACTCCACGAAGCACTCTCCCGAGCCCGAATGCGTCAGCCTCAGGCTGTCCGTCACTCTGAGGCTTCTTCGTCCGCCCGTCAGATCGCGATGCGCGCCCGCCGTGAGCAGGAGCGTCAGCTGAGCCGACACTGATCCGACCGCAACACACAGAGCGGGCCTCCCGGTGCCACCGTGGGGCCCGCTCTGCCTTGCTCTGACCGACCGCCGGCGCCGCCACTCACCGTCGTGGTGGCGGGCGTCGTGATCGATGTCGTCTGGTGGCTGTCCGGGCGACCAGGGGCGTCCTTCGATCATGGTGGTGGCCGGGTTTCGGTTGAGGATCCGCCTGCGGGTCGGCTGACGTCGCGTTGCTGTCCGCGTGCCGTCGTTGGTTTCGCGACCCAGTGCACGTCACATCGATCTTCGACCCAGCCCGCGTCGACGCTGGCTTTCGCAACCAGCGCAACGCGGCGGACGTCGTACACCCGCGGCCGTTGATGCGCGATCAGCGCGGCTTGCGTCGGCTGGCCCGGTGCCGGCGTTGCTTTCGGGGCGCCGATCTTCGCCCCGTCGCCGTGGTCAAGTGACGGTTCTGGTCGTTCCCGCGGTCACTTGTGCTACTCCGACTTGCGGCGGCGGGTGGTCTTCTTCGGTTCGGCGAAGCCGGGCAGCCAGCGTTCGATGATCTCGCGGTACGGGGCCTCGGCCTCCAGCTGGCACAGCACGCCGATCGAGCCGAGCGTCACCCGGTGCGTGAGCATGTACGAGGGCGGGAGGTTGAGCTGGCGGCTCATCGCGTACGCGGGGCTCTTCGGGTTGGCGAGCCGGCCCGCCTCGGCGCGCAGCCACGCGCGGCTGAAGCGGAACCTCGGCTCCGCGACCGGGTCCAGCATCGGCCTGATGTAGCTCAGCACCGCCGCCGCGTCGATCTTCGCGTCGCGCTTGACGAAGCCCTCGTCCTGCAGGCCGGACAGGACCGCCTCGGCGTCGCCGGCGAGGGCGAGGCGGGTCAGGCGGCCGATCACCTCGGGGTGGCCGCCGGGCAGGCGGGCCACCGCGCCGAAGTCGAGGACCCCGAGGCGGCCGTCGGGCAGCATGCGGAAGTTGCCGGGGTGCGGGTCGGCGTGCAGCAGCTCAGCCCTGGCGGGGGCGGAGAAGTGCAGCAGTGCCATCCGGGTGCCCGCCGCGTCGCGCTCCTCGACGGTGCCGGACGCGATGATCGTCGACAGCGGCACGCCCTCGATCCACTCGGTGACGAGGACCCGGGGGGACGACGCGAGGACCTGCGGCACGCAGATGTCGGGATCGCCGTCGAACGCCGCCGCGAACGCGCGCTGCGACGCCGCCTCCAGTTCGTAGTCCAGCTCCTCGGTGACCCGGTCGCGGATCTCCTGCACGAGCGGCTTCACGTCGAGCCCCGGCTGGATCGCCTTGAACAGCCCGGCGAACCTGGCCAACTGGTTCAGGTCCGCCCGCAGCGCCTCGCCGGCGCCCGGGTACTGCACCTTCACGGCCACGTCGCGGCCGTCGGCCCACACAGCCTTGTGGACCT
Source organism: Dactylosporangium sp. NPDC006015 (assembly GCF_040614215.1). Lineage (NCBI taxonomy): Bacteria > Bacillati > Actinomycetota > Actinomycetes > Micromonosporales > Micromonosporaceae > Dactylosporangium > Dactylosporangium sp. NPDC006015. The sequence goes on along the minus strand of NZ_JBEXUD010000029.1, from coordinate 129,980 downwards.
GCCCGATGCTGGCCGCGGCGGCCGGTTTGTCGTCGAAGTCCTTGAACAGGTCCCGCCAGTCCTCGCCCAGCGACTCGCGCAGCACGGCGTGGACGCTGGCCGCCGGCAGTGGCGGGGCGGCCTCCTGCAGCTTCGTCAGCGCCGCCCGGTACGGCCCGGCGAGCTCCTCCGGCAGCGCCGCCTCGAACACGGACAGCGCCTGCCCCATCTTCATCGCACCGCCCTTGAGCTGCCCGAGGACGCTGAACAGGTGCTCGGCGGTGCGTCGCTGGACGTCGGCGGACACCACGTCGGCGGCCATACCGGTCACTCGCTTGCCCAGGCCGAGCGCGGCCCGCCCGGCCAGCCCGAGAGGAAGCGACGCCAGTCGTGCGGTGCGGGCGACTGCGCCCCTAGGGATCTCGGTCACACGTCATTCTTACCCGTTCTGCGCTGCACGACGACGGCGACGGCAGTCACAGCGCGGATGGGCCACCCATTCCCGGCGTCTCAGCTCACCGGCGCGGGGGATCTCGACGATCGCCGCCTCGGTCCGCGACGCCGCCCCGTCGAGGAACGCGAGCACCTCGTCGGCGGCGAACGCCACCCCCGCGAGCGCCGTCGCCGACGTGCACGGCTCCCCGTCGCCGGACGGCGCCGTGGCGAGCTGCGCGGCGAGGACCGGCCAGATCGGGTCGCGATCCCGCCGGTGCAGGTCCAGGCAGGCACGGCAGGGGGAGGCGGCAGGTCGTACCAGCGGACCGACGAGCACCGTGCCGAGCCGGACGGTCAGCTCCAGCCGCGGGAGGCTCGCCAGCCGCAGCCCCCGGCCGGCGAGCGCGGGAGGATGGCGGTCGCCGACCCGCACCACGAGGTCGACGTGGTCCGTCCGGGCCGCGGACAGGTCCACCCCTGGCGCGTACCTGGCGACGGCGCCGCCTGTCGCGACCGCCCGTGAAACTCCCACCTCGTCGGCGAGCAGGCCGCCGACCAGGACGTCGCCGATCCCGGTGACGCCGTCGACGACGGGGTCGACGTGCCCGACCCCGCTGGCCGCGAGCAGCGCCGCGAGCGGTGCCAGCAGCGGGCCGTCCCCTGCGATGACGACGCGGGAGGCGTACCGGCGGCGGAGCACCTCGGCGGGCGCGGTCCGTTCGGGTTTTCGCCGCGTGCCCTCTTTGTGCCTCGGTGTCCCGGTCGCGTCGCTGGGTGTCGCGTGGGGTGGCGGGGCCTGCCGGCGCAGGCGGAGGGCGATCGCGGCGGCCTCGACGCTCAGCCGGCGGTGCACCGGCGCCGGCAGGCCGGCCGGGACGAGTGCGTGCGCGGCGACGACCAGGCCCTCGTCGCGCAGCGTCTGTACCAGGCTGAGCACCTCCGCCGAGGTCAGGCCGAGCGCCTCCCCGGCCGCGACGACCGCGGCCTCGGTGTGCGCGCCGTCGAGCAGGTCCAGCACCCGGGCCAGCTCGGGCCGGCACAGGTGCAGCACGACGGCGCCGGCGGGGTCGGTGCCGAGTTGGACGGTCTGCTTGTCACGCCACAGGCGGCGGAGGTTCGGCAGGAGTGTCGGTCGCATGACCGGGAGACTGCCACCGGCGCAGGCTCCGGCCGGGGTGGTTGTCCACAGGGATATCCACCGCCGGCCGGACTTGTCCACAGCCAGCCGCCGAGTTGTCCACAGGGAAAGGCGCAAACGCTGTAAAGCGCGCGGGCCAACCTTGCTGCTCTAGCGCGACGATCTCGGGGCTCACGCGCCGGGCGGGGGCGGCGAGGAGCCGATGTGTACGGCCCGCCGACGGCGGCCGTGTTTGTTTGCGTCTCAGGCCTTACCGAGGATCCGGTTGACCGTGGTGCCGCAGACCGGGCAGGCACCCTTGGCCATCTTCATGCCCGTCTTCGAGATCGCGATCTCGCCCTCGAAGTCCCGCTTCTCCTTGCACTTGACGCAGTAGCCGTTGTACGTCTCGGCCACGATGCCCTCCTCATCTCGGTCCGGTGCACGCACCGGTGTTGACCAGCTAGGTCGACGTGGTGAGTGTGCCTTGTCGGACACTCGGGGAAAGTGCGGTAAGACGGGACACGCCGAGCGTAATCGGAAGATCTTCCTCTAACCGCACGCTACACACTATGCACAGGCTGGGGATAACTGTGTGGGCAACGGTGTGGGTTGCTGTGGATGAATTGCCGCCAAGTGGCCTCACCAGGCCGACGACCGGTGGAATCTTTCCGGCGAGCCGCCACGAATGGGTGACATACGGGCGCCCTCCACAAGATTGGCCCTTGCGGAGGGATGGCCGTTTCCGGCTAGCGTTCCTCCGTGAGCGGTACCCTGAGGGGGCCGGCATGACACGTAAGCCGGTCATCGAGGTGCGGCGCAGCAAGCGCCGCCGACGTACGGTGTCTGCCTACCGTGATGGTGAGCGGGTCGTCGTGCTGATCCCCGCGCAGTTCTCCCGGGCGGAGGAGCGCGAGTGGGTCGATCGAATGCTGGAGCGCCTGGCCGTCCGCGAGCAGCGGGCCCGGCGCACCGACACTGAGCTGACGGCGCGCGCGCAGCGGCTCGCCACCCGCTACCTGCCTGACCACCCCAACGCCGCCCGCCCGACCAGCGTGCGCTGGGTGCAGAACCAGAACGGGCGCTGGGGCTCGTGCACGCCGGCAGACGGTACCATCCGGATCTCGCACCGAGTTCAGGAGATGCCCGACTGGGTGATCGACTACGTGCTGCTGCACGAGCTGTCACACCTGGTCATCGCCAACCACAGTGCCGCCTTCTGGGCGCTGGTCGGCCGCTACCCGAAGTCCGAACGGGCGCGGGGGTATCTTGAGGGGGTGTCAGCGGCAGCGGGTCTCGGGATCACTGAATGACCGGCCCGCTCTCCTCTCCGGCGGTCCCGGGAGTCTCGGCTGCCGTCATCGTCCTCCTCGTGCCCACCCCGTGGTCGCCACCCGGCGTGGACCCGTCCTCGTGGCGCGCCGCCCTGGCCGAGGACGTCGTCGACCTGATCGCCCCGCTGCCGCTCGTCCAGCCGGCGATCGCCGCGCTGCCCGCCGACCTGCCCCTGGCCTCGAAGATCGCGTGGCCGAGCATGCCGCAGTACGAGCTGCCGACCCTCTCGATCCGCGCCGCCCTCTCCGCCGCCGCAGCCGACGGCCACGAACGCGCCGTCGTGCTCATGGCCGACGCCCCCGACCTGCCGGCCATGCTGATCGGCAAGATGATCCGTCCCCTGTCGACCCGGACGGTCGCGGTCGCCCCCGCCGCGGGCGGCGGCCTGCTGGGCCTGGCGTGCCGCCTGCCGGTCCCCTCCTGGCTGCCTGACCTGGACCCCGAGACCGCGGACGTCGCGACCGCCCGCCGCCCCGCCCCCGAACCGACGATGGTCGCCGCCGCCCCCGGCTGGCACCGCCTCCGCACCCCCGACGACCTCCGCCACCTGGACCTAGCCCTGGACGGCTGGGACGCCACCCGTTCCCTGCTCTCCTGACCCCACGCCGACCCTTGGCGGCAGATGCGTGAGGTTCGGACTGCGGAGAGTGAGACCGCCCAGATCAATTAGGTGACCTGAGGTACGGTGTGATTGACCGGTCAGCGCCGTTCGAACCTGGTCGCGTAACTCTCTTCGACGAGCGCCGCGGGCCGCACTAAACGCTTGGCGGCTCCCTGGGGGACGTCGCTGTCCTCCGGTCCGTCGCTGCGGTCGCCCGCGCGATAGGGTCGGTCGCCTGCGCGTTGGGGTCGCCCGTCCGCGTTGGGTCGCCCGTCGCCGCGGTCGCGTCGCTGCGGTCGCCGGCGTTCGAGTTGTGCTCCGGTCGCTCGGGTCGTGCTGTTCGCCCCTTCCCGCCGGCCGGCCGCAGGGGCCGACGCCGGTTGCGGGTCTGCCCGCCGCGAGGGACCGGGCGGCATGGTGCGGAAGCTGTTCGGCACAGTGAGGATCGTCGGCGGCGATGATCCGCGGCCGCGCGACGGATCGGCGGCAGCGAGGACCGCTGCTTTGCCAGCTCGTCGCCCCACTTTGCCAGCTCGTCGCCCTCGCCGCCCGCCGGCAGCAAGGGGTGGTCGCCTCGGCGCTCCGCCCGCCGGGCAGCAGCAAGGGGTGGTCACCTCGGCGCCCCGCCCGCCGACAGCAAGAGGTCACCTCAACGCCCTTGCAGCTGCGGCCGGCAGTAGCCGGCAGCAGGAGGCCAGCTGGCCGTGCTTGCCGCTCTCGCCGCGCTGCCGGCAGCAGGGGGATCCGCTGGTCGTCAGGGCCGCCGCGGTGGCATCGCGGTCATGACACCGGCCTGGCGGGTGCCCGGTGGCTACAAGGCAGCGGCCCCGCTCAGACTGACTGCGCTGCGTCCCCCGACGGCTGCGAGGGTCGGGTGACTGCGCTGCGGCCCCGGCGGCTGCGAGGGGGCGCCGGTCGCGAGAGAGCGCTCGGGCCGGGCTGCAGGTCGCGCGCGGAGCGGCGCACCACCCGTCGGGCGGCGAGGGTCGGCCGCCGGCGGTGAGGGACCGTGGGGTCGCGTGGAGCGGCGCGCGGCCCGTCGGGCGTGAGGGTTGGGCGGTGGTGAGGGACCGTGAAGGACGCTCGGGTCGTGCCGGAGGGTGGGAGATCGGCACGCGGGCCTGGCAGCGGCGAAGGATCGGTGGCTACAAGGGGCGCTCGGGCAAGGGCGCGGGGTGTGGATCGGCACACGGGCCGCCGGCCACGCCACGAAGGCACGCCTTGGCCGCGAAGGCCCGCCAGTCATGAAAGCCTGCTGGCCTGGGAAGGGGCGCCGACCTGCGGATGTCCCATGGTTGCGAGGGGTCGCCAGGCAGGAAGGCCCGTCGGGCTGCGAAGGCCAGCTGCCGCGAGAGGCCGCCAGTCATGAAGGCTCGCCGGGTTGTGAGGGGCCGGTAGTTGCGCGGGCCTGGGGTGTGTTCGAGCCGTGGGCGGGGTCGGGAGCGGGAGATCCAGGGGCTGCTGCCCGTCTTGGTGGATCTCCCGCGGTCGCCTCGCCTGTGATCAGGGCTTGGGCTCGTCGCCAGGCTCGCTGGGGCCGGGGTCGTTGTCCGGTGGGGTGTTGCCGGCCGCGGGGTCCGAGGTGCCCTTCGACGGCTTCTCGTCGGTGAGGCCGAGGCTGCTGAGGTCGTCGGCGAAGCCGAGGTCGCTCAGGTCCAGCTGGGTCCGGGCGAACAGGTCCGGGTCCGCGAACGCCTCCTCGTCGGGCAGCAGGTCGGGGTGGTCCCAGAGCGCGTCGCGGCCCGCGACGCCGCGGTGCTCGGCCAGGGCTGCCCACAGGGCCGTGGCCTCACGGAGGCGGCGGGGGCGCAGCTCCAGGCCGACCAGGGCGGCGAACGTCTGCTCGGCCGGGCCGCCGGCGGCGCGGCGGCGGCGGAAGGCCTCGGAGAGGCGGACCACGTCGGGGAGGCGGTCGCCGGCGGCGCGGTCCACGACGTGGCAGACCCAGCCTTCGATGAGGGCGAGCGCGGTCTCCAGCCGGGCGAGGGCGGCGCGCTGCTGCGGCGTGTCCTCGGGGGTGAAGATGCCCTCCAGGACGAGCTCCTGCGGGTCGCTGCCGAGGGTCGAGGGGTCGATGCGGCTCATCGCCTCCTCGATCGCCTCGCGGTCGACGTGGATGCCTGCCGCGTACGCCTCGACGGCTGCGAACACGTGGCCGCGCAGCCACGGGACGTGGCCGAAGAGTCGCTGGTGGGCGGCCTCGCGGAGGGCGACGTACAGGCGCACCTGGTCGTCGGGGATCTCCAGGCCACGCCCGTATTCGGCGATGTTGGCCGGGACGAGCGCGGCCGTGCCGGCGGGTCCGAGGGGCAGGCCGATGTCGCCGGCGGAGAGGACCTCGGCGGCGAGGGAGCCCAGGGCGGTGCCCAGCTGGCCGCCCAGCAGGGCGCTGCCGAGCGACGCGACCATCGAGGTCATGGGGCCCATCTGGGCGCGCATCTCCTCGGGGACCAGCTCGGTCATCGCCGACACCATCCTGGCGGCGACGGGGTCGCAGAGCTTGCGCCAGACGGGCAGGGTCGTGTTGAGCCACTCGCCCCGGCTCCACGCGGCGGTGGCGCGCACGCCGGACGGCAGGGCGGACTCGGGGTCGATCCACAGGTCGGCCAGGCGCAGCGCCTCGATGACCGCGGCGCGCTCCGCCGGCGTCACGGAAGGGTCACCGACCGGCTTCGCGGCGTCAGGATCGGCCGTGTTCGCTGGTGGCGTAACCGCGGTGCCGGGCATGGCGAAGCCGACGGGGAACTGGGCGAGGCCGCCGGCGGGCCCGCCGCCGGTGAGGTGGGCCTGCGCCAGCTGGCGTGCCAGATCCCAGTTGACCGGGCCGCCGCCGGGCGTGGCGAACAGTTGCTGCAGCTGGCTGAGGAATTGCTGCATCTGGCGCGGATCGTTGGGATCCGGCACCTCGCCGCCGGGCGGACCGAAGCCGAACGGGATGTCTGCGGGCATGTTCCAAAGGTACTCGCTTCCGATGTCAGAAATCGGAGAGCGCTAGGCTCGCCGCCATGAGACGTCGTGGCGTGACCGTGTTGGTCGGCGCGTTGCTGCTGCTGTTGCTGTCCTGGCAGACGACCGTGTTGAAGGTTCCTTACGTCGAGATGGGCCCCGGACCGACGTACAACACGCTCGGCGCCGGCGACGACGGCAAGCCGATCATCAATGTCAGTGGGGCGACGGTCACGAAGTCGGCCGGGCAGCTGCGGATGACGACGGTGTCGGTGCAGCCGCAGATGACGTTGCTCGAGGCCATGATCGGCTGGTGGCAGAAGGACCGCGCGGTCGTGCCGCGTGAGCTGATCTACCCGCCGAACCGCACGGAGCAGCAGGTCAACGAGGACAACAAGAAGGACTTCCAGGCGTCGCAGTCCTCGGCGGAGACGGTCGCGCTGCGCGAGCTCGGCTATCCGGTCCTGGTCGCCGTCGACGAGGTGTCGGAGGGCTATCCGGCGGTGGGCCAGCTGCAGAAGGGCGACGTGATCACCGCCATCGACGGCACCCCGGTGACGTCCCTGGCGAAGCTCACGGAGCTCATCCGGGCGAAGCCGGCCGGCACGACGCGGCAGGTGGAGTACACCCGCGGCGGCAGCAAGGCGACCGCGAGCATCGCGACGAAGGCCGGCGACGACGGCAACCCGCGACTCGGGGTCGTGGCCAAGACGTCCCAGCCGCACCCGTTCGAGCTGTCGATCCAGCTGGACCGCATCGGCGGGCCGTCGGCCGGGCTGATGTTCACGCTCGGCATCATCGACACGATCAAGGAAGAGGACCTGACCGGCGGGATCATCATCGCCGGCACGGGCACCATCGACGACGAGGGCAACGTCGGGCCGATCGGCGGCATCCCGCAGAAGCTGGTCGCGGCGAAGGCGGCGAAGGCCAAGGTCTTCCTCACCCCGGCGGCCAACTGCGAGGAGGCCGTCGCCAATGCCCAGCCGGGCCTGCCATTGATCAAGGTCGGCACCGCCGACGAGGCGCTCGCCGCACTTGAGCAGTTGCGGGCCGGTCGTACACCAGCGTTGTGTGGTCCATGACTACGCTGAACGAGTTTCCATACGCGAACGGGCGGAGCCGACCGTGGTAATGCGTAATCCGATGACCAGGGTGAGCCGACGCGGTCGGGTCACGATCGTCGTGCTGGCGATCGTCTTCCTGCTCTTCACCCTCTTCGACCGGATCGTCGGTGCCTGGACCGACTATCTGTGGTTCTCCGAGGTCAAATACGCGGGCGTCTTCTCGACCGTACTGACGACCCGCCTGTGGATGTTCGTGATCTTCGGCGTGTCGGTCGGGCTGGTCATCGCCGGCAACCTCTACCTGGCGTACCGGACCCGCCCGCTGCTGCGGCCGCACTCCGCCGAGCAGCACGCGCTGGACCGCTACCGCCTCTTCCTGCTGCCGCACATGACGATCTGGGTCGTCGCGGTCGCCGGGCTGATCGGCCTGTTCTCGGGCCTGTCGGCGCAGGGGCACTGGCAGGACTGGCTGCTGTTCAGCAACAGCACGCCGTTCGGGCAGACCGACAAGCAGTTCGGCGTGGACCTGAGCTTCTACGTCTTCGAATACCCGTTCTGGCGGTACGTGCTGGGCGTCGCCTTCACCGCGGTGGTCTTCTCGCTGCTGGGCGCGCTCGCGCTGCACTACCTGTTCGGCGGGGTGCGGCTGCAGGGCGCCGGCGAGCGCATGACGACCGCGGCACGCGCCCACCTGACCGCGCTGGTCGCCGCGTTCGTGCTGCTCAAGGCCGCCGCGTACTACCTGGACCGGCGCGGCCTGCTGCTGGACAAGTTCCCGACCCAGGATCTGTACGGCGCCGGCTACACCAACATCAACGCGCTGCTGCCGGCGAAGGAGATCCTCGCCTGGATCTCGATCGTCGTGGCGATCGCGATCCTGGTGTTCTCCAACGCGTTCATGCGCAACCTCGTGTGGCCCGGCCTGGCGCTGGGCCTGCTGGCGCTGTCGGCGGTCGCGGTCGGCGGGATCTACCCGGCCGCGGTGCAGTCGTTCACGGTGAAGCCGAGCCAGCTGCAGAAGGAGGCGCAGTACTTCCAGCGCAGCATCGACGCCACGAGGCTGGCGTACGGGCTGAACACGGTCGACGTCAAACCGTACGCGTCGCGGAACCAGGAGCCGCCGACGAACCTGCCGTCGTACGACGAGACGGTCGGCAACATCCGCCTGCTCGACCCGACGGTCGTCGGCGAGACGTACACGCAGCAGCAGCAGGTCCGCGGCTTCTACGAGTTCAACCCGAAGCTGGACATCGACCGGTACACGATCAACGGCAAGACCCAGGACTACGTGGTCGGCGTCCGTGAGATCAACTACAACCAGCTGCAGCAGAACAACTGGCAGAACCGGCACTCGGTGTACACGCACGGCTACGGGTTCGTCGCCGCGCCGGCCAACCAGGTCGTCTGCAACGGTCTGCCGTTCTACGTGTCGGGCTTCCTCGGCGAGCAGACCAAGCCGGTCGGCGACCAGGGCCAGCAGTGCGCGTCGCAGCAGGACCTGATCCCGGTGAAGGAGCCGCGGATCTACTACGGCGAGCAGATGGGCGAGGTCTACGCGATCACCGGCCGGGCGCCCGGCACCACCGCCGGCGCCGAGTTCGACCGGCCGACCGCCAACGCCGGCGACCAGTACTCCACCTACGACGGCGCCGGTGGCGTCTCGGTCGGCTCGTACTGGCGGCGGCTGCTCTACGCGGCGGAGTTCCGCGAGACGAACTTCCTGCTCTCGGGCGTGTTCAACGCGAACTCGAAGGTGCTCTACGTGCGTGACCCGGAGGACCGGGTCCGCAAGATCGCGCCGTTCCTGACGCTGGACAGCGACCCGTACCCGGCGGTCGTCGACGGCAGGATCCAGTGGATCGTCGACGGGTACACCACCTCGGCGACGTACCCGTACTCGCAGCGCATCGACTGGAACACCGCGATCCAGGACTCGTCGACCGGCAGCCGGATGTTTCCCGAGCCGCGCCAGGACGTCTCGTACCTGCGCAACTCGGTGAAGGCGACCGTCGACGCGTACAGCGGTGAGGTCACCCTGTATGCGTTCGACGAGAGCGACCCGATCCTGAAGGCGTGGAACAAGGCCTTCGGCAACAAGCTGGTCAAGCCGCGTTCGGCGATCTCGCAGTCGCTGCAGGACCACCTGCGCTACCCGGAGGACCAGTTCAAGGTCCAGCGTGACCTGCTCAGCCGCTTCCACGTCACCACGCCGAACGGGTTCTTCTCCGGCCAGGACTTCTGGGAGGTGCCGAAGAACCCGGCGAACCCGACCGCGGACCAGCCGCCGTACTACATCGTGGCCAAGCTGCCGAACCAGGACAAATCCCGGTTCCAGCTCACGACGGCGCTCGCCCCGCGCAGCCGCGGCAACCTGGCCGCGCTGATGTCGGCGTCGTACGTCGACGGCAAACCGGTGTTCGAGATCCTGGAGCTGCCGCCGGACACGAACATCCAGGGTCCGGCGCAGATGCACAGCACGATGACCGGTATCGGCGACGCCAGACGGGAGCTGACCCAGTTCAGCTCCCAGAACTCCGAGGTCATGTACGGCAACCTGCTCACCCTGCCGGTCGCCGAGGGCATGCTGTACGTCGAGCCGATCTACACGCGGACGAAGAGCGACAAGACGTACCCGACGCTCCAGCGGGTCCTGGTCGCGTACGGCCCGAACTACAAGGCCTACGCCAACAACCTGGCCGACGGCCTAGCCGAGCTGGTGAAACAGGCGACCGGTCAGGCGCCAGTCCCCGGCAGCGGCGACAACGGCGAGCCGACCGTGCCGACGACGGGCAACCAGAGTGGGTCTCCGCAGGTACAGACGGCGATCAACGACATGAACAAGGCGATCGCCGACCTCAAGGCGGCCCAGGTCGCCGGCGACTTCGAGGGGTACGGCCGGGCGCTCAAGGCGCTGCAGGACGCGATCGGCCGCTACGAGGCCGCGGTGAAGGCCGCGACCCCGTCGGCGAGCCCGTCGGTGGGGGCGTCACCGAGCGTCTCGGCCGGCGCGAGCCCGTCGGGGTCGGTCTCGCCGGCGCCGTCAGGCTGAGCGACGTCGAGCATCGAGGGGCCGTCGCATTTCGGTGCGGCGGCCCCTCGTGACGCCGGACACGGTCACCCGTAAGCGATTTGGAAGACGCGACAGCCGTGCGCTAACCTGGACAAGCCGACGCGGGGTGGAGCAGCTCGGTAGCTCGCTGGGCTCATAACCCAGAGGTCGCAGGTTCAAATCCTGTCCCCGCTACAACCGCGACGCCCCCTGCTCACGCCGGGGGCGTTTCGCATTGGCAGTCTCCGCATTCCCCGCGCGAGCGGAGCTCGCTCCCCACAGGGGGAGCTTCGCTCCACCCTCGCCCCCTCAAACCCGGCGCGTGAGCGACGGGTTTGCCAGCCTTGGGGTCCGTCGGGGGATTGCTTGTTCTGCGAACTTCGCCGAACGTCGCGTGAGCGACGGGTTTGCCAGCCTTGGGGTCGGTCGGGGGATTGCTTGTTCTGCGAACTTCGCCGAACGGCGCGTGAGCGACGGGTTTGCCAGCCTTGGGGTCCGTCGGGGGGATTGCTTGTTCTGCGAACTTTGCCGAATGTCGGTTCCCGACTGATTGCTTACGCCCCCTGCGCCAGCAGAGGGGCGTTTCGCGTGAACGCAGCGACCACCCCCGTCACCCCCGTGCGGGTTGAGGCGGCTGGTGGCTGTGGTTCATGGCCGTCGATCCGGACTCCGGCAAGGCGGTGGTCACCTTCCATGCCTACAACCAGACCGACGTGAAGTCGATGACGCGCAACCCGACCGAGGAGAAGAAGAGCGGCGGCGGCACCGGCCCGGCGACGGGACCGTGGTCGGCGAAGACCCAGGACTTCTACTGGACCGAGGTGATCACCTTTCCGGTGGCGCCGAAGGCAGAGAAGTAGCCGATCCGTGAAAGGGAGTCGATGAACATCCGGCCATGGGTAGCACCATTGGTGCTCGTGGTGCTGGCCGCGTGCGGCATGGGGCCGTCGGCCTTCCAACCGACCGAGCGGTCGCAGGTGCTCGGGGAGTGGTGCGGCGCCGACGGCGACCGTCTCCAGCTCGGCGACGACGGCAAGGCCGCCATCACCGGGATGTCGGCGAAGCTCGGGCAGCGGCTGATCGGCCAGTACGACCAGCCGATCACGCCGACGCTCAACGGCAGCTGGGGCTGGAAGGTGAAGGACAAGTCCTACGTGACGCTCACGTTCGCGCCGGTGCCTCCCTTCACCAACTCCAGGGTCGAGCGGCTCAGGGTCGCCAACGACGGCGAGAAGATCAGGCTCCTGGCCTACTTCGGTGACTTCGACTCCGGCTACGACTACTCGTTCGAGCGCTGCGCCTGATCTGGGCCTGACCCAGGAGGCGTGTCACGTATGGCCGCCGTCCCGTTCCCGCAGGGCGGCGGCCATGTCGCGTGTGCTGCGAAAACGGGAAACCGTACAGCGGCACGTGTTAGTGTCGACTCCTGCTGTGACGGCGAGGAGCGTCGGAATGTTCGGATCGGCGACGCTCGACGAGCGCGGGGTGCGGCCGGGGACGATGGCCGCCGGGCAGGTGCATCTCAGCGGTGCCCGGGAGGACCTCGCCGTGGGCGGGGTGACCGTGACGCTGATGACGGTGGTCAGCGGCGTCGAGGTCGACGTCCTGCGGTGCGACGTGTCGGCGGGGTTCACGCTGGCCGCGGGCCGGAGCCGGGCGATCCCGTTCGAGCAGCCGCTGCCGTGGGAGACGCCGTTCACGCACTTCGCGGGCGAGCACCTGCCGGCCGTGTCGGTGCGGCTGCGGACCACGGTCACCGTCGCGGGGAAGCCTGTCGACGTTGGCGTGACGCCCGTGACGGTGCACCCGACGGGCGGGCAGTGGCTGGTGCTCGACACGCTGCGGCGGCGGGGGTGGACGTTTCCGCGCTGCGAGGTGCGGCAGGGGACGGTGCCCGGGGTCAGGCAGACCGACCCGTTCCTGCAGTGGTTCGAGTGCGAGGGCCCGGACGCGGGCGGCCCGCTGCGGCTGACGTTCGTCGCCAACCCGGTCGGCGTCGACGTCCTGATCGCCGGCGGGGACCATGACGAGCGGTTCGCGGTGCGGCACGACGCCGAGGTGCTCGAAGCGCTCGAGGCTCGCGCCACGGTCCTGAGCGCGTAGCAAAGGCGTACACGCGAAAGGGCGGCCACCGGAGCACCGGTGGCCGCCCGTGTTTCCGGTGTTGCTCAGCCGAGCAGTTCGAGCTCCGCCAGCTGGGTCTCCGCGGCCCCGTGGTTGGCCGTGATCTGCAGCCGGTAGCGCGAGAACGACGTGCCGTTGGAGATCACGAACGCTCTGGTCTGCCTGCGGTCGACGAAGTCGATGTTGGTGCGGGTGTCGACCGTCGTCCAGGTGACGCCGTCGTTCGAGCCCTGCAGGACCCAGTTCTTCGGGTCGCGGCCGGGCACGTCGTCGGCGGAGGTCAGCGTGTACTGCTTGACCGTCGCCGACGCGGTGAGCTGGCAGGTGATCGTGGCGGTGGTCGCGAAGGCCAGCCACTTGGTCATCGACGTGTCGTCGACCAGCATCGCGCGGCCCTCGGCGGTGCCGTTCTCCGCGGTGGCGGTGACGGTGCTGCCGGTCGCCTTGTCCTTGAGCTGGACGGGGGCGGCCGTGCCGGTGGTGAGCGAGCCGGGGATGTCCGAGGCGCCGGTGCCCCACGACGACGGGTTCGGGCCCATCACGAAGTTCAGCGTGCCGCCGGCGGTGAGGTCCGCGTGCGTCAGGTAGTTCTTCGTGTAGTTGACGCCGTTGAGAGTGGCGCTCTGGATGTAGCGGTTGGTGTCGCTGACGCCGGGCGCGTTGACCGTGAACGTCCGGCCGTTCTCCAGCGTCATCGTCGTCTTCGGGTGCAGCGGCGCGCCGATCGTGTAGTCGGTCGAGCCCATCCGCGCCGGGTAGAAGCCCATCGCGGAGAACACGTACCACGCCGACATCTCACCGTTGTCCTCGTCGCCGAGGTACCCGTTGCCGGTGCCCGCACCGGAGTTGTAGAGGGTGGTGAGCACCCGCCGGACCTGGTTCTGCGTCTTCGCCGGGGTGCCGGCGTAGTTGTACATGTAGAGCATGTGGTGGATGGGCTCGTTGGAGTGCGCGTACTGGCCCATGTTCGTGTCGTACGCCTCGGACATCTCGTGGATCGTCCCGCCGTAGCAGCCGGGCAGGAAGTCCCGGGACGCGGCGAGCACGGCGTCGATCTTCGCCGACAGCTGGGCCTTGCCGCCGTAGAGGTTGGCCATGCCGTTCGGGTCCTGCGGTGCCGCGGTCGCGTAGTGCCACGGCGCGCCCTCGGTGAACTCACAGCCCCACTCGTTGGGCTTGAAGTTCGCGTCGGTGGTGCGCCACGCGCCGTTGCTCTGCTTGCCGCGGAAGAACCCGACGGACTGCGAGAACAGGTTGGTGTAGTCGAGGGCCTGGTTGCGGAAGTAGGCGGCGTCCTCGGTGTAGCCGAGCGCCTGACCCATCTGCGCGATGCCGAAGTTGTTGGTCGCGTCCTCCAGGGTCCACGCCGCCGACTCACCGAGGACGTCGGTCGCCACGTACCCCTTGAACACCGACGTCTGGATCGCCTTGCGGCCCTTGTTGCCGGCGCCGGAGTAGGTGCTCGCGTTCTTCACCATCGACGCGTACGCCGCCTGGTAGTCGAAGTTGCGGACGCCCTTCATGTAGGCGTCGGCGAACGCCAGGTCCTGGTTGGTGCCGACCATGATGTCGATCGAGCCGGGCCCGGTCCACCGCGGCGTCCAGCCGAAGTTCTTGTACGCGTTGACGATGCCGTCGAGCATCTCGCCCGTCCGCGTCGGCGTGAGCAGCGTGTACAACGGCCAGACCGCGCGGGACGTGTCCCAGAAGCCGTTGTTCACGTACATCTGGCCGTCGTGGATCGTGTTGTCGTAGGGGCTGTGGTACTTGCGGACCCCGCCGACGATCTCCGAGCGGTTGTTCGGGTACATGAACGAGCGGTACATGTTCGAGTAGAACGTGACCTGGTTGTCGCTGGTCGCGCCCTCGATCCGGACCTTGCCGAGCGTGTTGTCCCAGACCGTCGCGGCCTCTTCGCGGACCGTGTCGAAGCTCTTGCTACCGACCTCCTGGTTGAGGTTGGCGGTGGCCTGCGCGACGCTCATGAACGAGGTGCCGATCTTCAGGGTCACCTGCTCGTTGGCGGCGGTGGCGAAGCGGACCCAGCTGGTCGCGCCCTGGCCGGTGATGGTGCCCGAGGCGGCGATCGCCTTGTCCGTGGTCGCCGAGATGTACAGCGTCTGGCCGCGGTGGTTGATCGAGCCCTGGATCGTCCGGTTGGCGTTGTTGGCGGTGAGCGAGCCGCTGGCGCTGTCGACGGTGTCGAACAGGATCACCGACTCCGCCGCCGACGGGAACGTGAAGCGCATGACGCCGGCGTGGTCGGTCGGCGCGATCTCCGCGGTGATCCCGTACGTGTCGAGCCGCGTCTTGTAGTAGTGCGCCTTCGCGACCTCGTTGGCGTGGGTGAAGGTCGACTTGCGCGAGTCCGGCGTCGACTTCACCGCGCCGGTCATCGGCATGACCTGCAGCTGCGCGTAGTCACCGATCCACGGGCTCGGCTCGTGGCTGATCGCGAAGCCCTGCACGGTCGTGGCCTTGTACTCGTACAGCCAGCTGTCGTTGTTGCCGTTGGTCACCGGGGTCCAGAAGTTGAAGCCGTTCGGGACCGTCGTGCCGGGGAACGTGTTGCCGCGCGAGTAGCTGAAGCTGGAGTTGGAGCCGCGCCGGGTGTCGACGTAGTCCGACAGCCGGGCCGCGGTGCCGCCGTCGGCGCTGATCTGGATGTCGTCGAACCAGCCGCGGAACAGCCCCGTGTTGAGCGGCTGGTCGTAGGCGACCATGATCCGGTCGATCGTCTTGCCGGCCCGGACCGCGCCGATGTTCGACGTGACGTAGTTCCAGGTGTCGAAGGACAGGACCGAGCCGTTGCCCTGGAACGTCGGGTGGACCCGCACACCGTGCTGGTCCACCGCGCCGGAGTCGCGCAGGTTGGTGCCGTCGGTGAACACCAGGTCGACCGCGACGTCGAGGTGCCCGCCGGACTGGGGGTACACCCAGTAGGACAGCGTGCTGGCGGCACCGACCGGGATGTCGACGTCGAAGACCCGGTTGTACGAGAAGGACGTCGTCGCGCTCAGGTCGTTGCCGGAGTACAGCAGCGCGGTCGTCCCGGTGTGGGCCGTTCCGGTGCCCGGGATGCTCTCCATGCCGGTCAGCGCGCAGCAGTAGCCGCCGACGCCGTTGCTGTTCTCGACGCTGTTGGTCCAGGTCGGCTGCGGTTCGCCGGCCTCGAAGCTGGTCGACCAGTCGCCGGCGGCGGCGGCCGCGGGCTCGGTGAACGCGGTGGCGCTGATCAGGCTCGCGGCGAGGGCGGCCGCCGCGAACCAGGCACGTCTGCGGGTGGTGCGGGTGCGGGGGAGTGTCATGCGGCAACCTGCCGTTTCGGTGAGGGTTGTCTCGCCGCTTCCGACATCGTTGTCAGCGCGCGTGCCAGCACCAGCCGTCGACGCTGGGATGGCGTGCGCACACCTGGCGGGGCGGCGCTTCTCAAGGGGGCGGGACGTTCACTACGGAGATTCGCGCCGATATCGAGTTTTGTCAACTCTTGACAAATCGCGATGGCGGGGGGCGGCGAATCGCCACCCCCCGCCATATCCACGGTCGTTACTGCTTCAGGAACACCTGCGCGGCGCTGCCGTTGCAGTCCCAGAGCTGGAGCCGGGCGCCGTTGCCGGTGGAGCCGTTCGGCGAGTCCAGGCAGCGGCCCGACTGCGGGTTGCGCAGCGAGCCGTTGGGCTGCGGCACCCACTGCTGGGCCCCGCCGCCGTTGCAGTCCCACAGCTGGATCAGGGTGCCGTTGGCGGTGCCGTTACCGGTCGCGTCCATGCACCGGTTGAGCGTGCGCAGCGCGGTGCCGTCCCACGCCCAGTGCTGGTCCACGGCGTAGGGCTGGCAGCCCCACAGCTGCACGGCGGCGCCGTTGCCACCCGTGTCGTCGGCGGCCACGTCGACGCACTGGCCGCCCGGGCCGTTGACGAACGCGGCGCCGGGGGAGCCGCCGCCCATGCGGAACACCTGTGCGCCGCTGCCGTTGCAGTCCCACAGTTGCAGCCGCGCGCCGTTGGCCGTGGAGCCGCTGGGGGAGTCCAGGCAGCGGCCGGACTGCGGGTTGCGCAGGGAGCCGTTGGTCTGGGGCACCCACTGCTGCGCGCCGCCGCCGTTGCAGTCCCACAGCTGGATCAGGGTGCCGTTGGCGGTGCCGTTGCCCGTGGCGTCCAGGCAGCGGCCCAGCGTCTGCAGCGCCGAGCCGCTCCAGGACCAGTGCTGGTCGACGGCGCTGAGCTGGCAGTCCCACAGCTGCGCCGCGGAGCCGTTGCCGCCGGTGTCGTCGGCCGCGATGTCGACGCACTTGCCGCCGGGGCCGGTGACCGGCGCCCCGGGCGGCGGGCCGGCGGTGTTGAGCCGCTTCGAGGCCGCGATCATCTGCTGGTTCGCGGCGCGGATGCGGGCCCCGTCGTACTTGAGCACCTGCCGGTCGTAGGTCCAGAAGCCGTTGAACTCGCCCTCGACGTCGAACGGCTGGGTGTAGACCATCCCGGCCAGCCCGCGCGAGTAGACCAGGTTGAGCGCCTGGGCCTGGACGGCGATGTACCGGTCTGTGGCCGACGTCCCGTTCGGGTGCGTCTCGTAGGCGAAGTACCCGCCGTTCGGGCTGTACTCGTGCCCCGGGGAGCGCACGCCGAGGCCGCCGTACTCGCCGAGGACCGCCGTGCGGGTGCTGGTCGGCGTCGGGGAGTTGGGCCCGACGTACCAGTGCCAGTCCTGGATGTCGCCGTTGCCGGGGTCGCCCTTCGAGTTGCAGCAGTTGTAGCCGCTGTGCGCGTTGACGAGCCGGGTCGGGTCCTGGTTCTTGACGTTGTTCACCACGCGGGTCGTGTCGGCGAGGTTCCACTCGCCCCAGCCCTCGTTGAACGGCACGTACACGATCACCGCCGGCGACGACCGGTGCTCGTCGACGATCTGCCCGACCTCGGTCTCCCACTGCGCGTGCTGCGCCGCGGTGCCGGGCGCCTCGCCCATGCTCGGCATGTCCTGCCACACCAGCAGCCCGAGCCGGTCCGCGTGGTAGAACCAGCGCTGCGGCTCCACCTTGATGTGCTTGCGGACCATGTTGAAGCCGAGGTCCTTGATCTTCTGCAGGTCGCCGGCGAGCGCCGCGTCGGTCGGGGCCGTGTAGAGCCCGTCGGGCCAGAAGCCCTGGTCGAGCACGCCGGTCTGGAGCACGAACTGCCCGTTCAGCGTGGGCACGAGCTTGCCGTTGACCACGGCCTTGCCGACCTCACGCATGCCGAAGTAGTGCATGGTCTGGTCCACGGTCGCGCCGGCGCCGTTGCGCAGCGAGATCCGGAGGTTGTACAGGAAGGGGTCGTCCGGCGACCACCGCCGCGCGTTCGGCACCGGGACGGTGAAGTCGGTGAAGCCGCCGGTCGCGGTGCCGACCACGGTCGTGCCGTCCATCGCCTCGGCGAACACCGAGTGCCCGCTGACGTCGCCCCTGGTGAAGACCCGGATCCGCAACGTGTTGTTGGAGATGTTGGGGTACAGGTCGGCGCTGAAGATCGATGCTGTCGGCGTCGGCTCCATCCACACCGTCTGCCAGATGCCCGACGACGGCGTGTACATGATGCCGCCCGGGTTGCGCACCTGCTTGCCGCGGGCGATGTTGAGCCCGGGCGTGTCCGACGGGTCGTAGACCCGCACGATCAGCTCGTTGGTGCCCCCGTTGAGCTGCGGCGTGATGTCGAACTCGAAGCGGTCGTAGCCGCCGGTGTGCCCGCCGACCTGCACGCCGTTGACCCACACCGTGGTCTGCCAGTCGACCGCGCCGAAGTGCAGCTGGACGCGCCGCCCGGCCCACCCGGCCGGCACCGTGAACGTGCGGCGGTAGAACAGGTACAGCCGGTTGTCGTTCGCGGGCCGCTTGATCCCGGAGAGCGCCGACTCCACGGGGAACGGGACGTTGACCCGCTCCGGCAGCGTCTGGCCGAAGACGGGGTTGTCGTTGGTGGTCGACTGGCGCAGCTGCCACTCACCGTTGAGGTTGAGCCAGTCCGGACGGGTCATCTGCGGCCGCGGGTACTCCGGCAGCGGCTGGCCGGCGAGCGCCTGGCTCGTCCACGGGGTGGTGAGGGGCGACGGCTGGGCCGGCGCGGCCCCCGCGGGCGGCGCGGCGGACACCGCCGTCCCGAGGCCGAGCACCGCGGCGAGGACTGTGGTGAGCAGCCTCCGCCGGTGACGTGATGCGGACATGAGCGTTCTCCTTGGCGGACGGAGTCCGACACCGCTGGCGGCAGGTATCGGTGGATGCTGATTTCGCATGTTAACGATGTCACACAGAAATCAACAGAACCGCTCAGGAAATAGACTCGATGCAACCCTTTGATCGGAGCCCGAACTAAGGTCCGCGAGGTCGCGGGTCTCGCGTAGCGTGGCGGGGGTGGACGACCTCGCGTTCGACGGTGTGCCGCTGCGCTTCCGTGCCTCCGGGCCCCGCACCGCGCCGGCGCCGGTGCCCGTGGCCGGTGGGCTGCGGGTCTCGGGCGGGCCCGGTGCCGACCTGTTCCTGGACCCGGCCGGCGGGTCGAGCCGGCCCGACGCCGAGCGGTTCACCGCCCGGGTCGACGGCGACTTCCAGCTCAGCGCGCACGTCGAGCCGGTCCTGCGGGACACGTTCGACTCCGCGGTGCTGCTCGCCTGGATCGACGACGAGAACTGGTGCAAGATCTGCGCCGAGCTCGACCCCGAGGGCATCCCGCGCGTCGTCACCGTCGTGACCCGCGCCGGTGCCTCCGACGACGCCAACGGCTGGCCGTATGAAGGGTTCGGCGTCCACCTGCGGATCAGCCGGATGGGTTCGGTCTTCGCGCTGCACGCCTCCGGCGACGGCATCACCTGGCAGCTGGCCCGCGTGTTCGCGATGCCACTCGCGCCCGGCGCGCCGGTCGAGGCCGGGCTGCTGGTGCAGTCGCCCCGCGGGCCCGGCACGACGGCCGACTTCTCCGCCGTCAGGTTCGCCCGGACCCGCCTCGCCGACCTGCGCGACGGGTCCTGACCTCCGCGGGCGGACCCGCCTACTTGACGGTCACGTCCAGCTCGGCCACGTCGGTCGGCTTCCGGGCGTCACCCGCGATGTCGACCACGCGCAGCTTGTACGTGCCGGGCACGTACTTGAACTGGAAGCCGAGGTTACGGGCGGGCGCCAGGTTCTCCGAGCCGGACGACATCGCCTCGTTCGGCGCGCTCTTCGGGGCGACCTCGGTGCCGTCGGGCAGGCCGAGCCGGAAGTGCTCCGCGCCCACGTACAGGCTGCTCTTGCCGTTGTAGCGGATGTCGAGCTTGCAGGTGAAGACCCGGTTGTCCTTCAGCGCCTGGCCGTTGTAGTCCAGGAAGCCGCCGCGCACGTCGCAGGTGGTGAACGTGACCTGCAGGTCGTGGATCGTGACCGACTTGTTCTGCAGCACGTTGACCGGCTCGTAGGCGACGACCTCGCCGCCGCCGAGCGGGATCTTGGCCTGGGCCTCCTTGCCGTCGCCGATGAGCAGCGTGCCGGTGCCGATGCTGGCCTTCAGCGGGTCGTACACGGCGAAGGACACGTGGAAGTTGCTCTTCTGGCCGCCGGAGACCTGCGACGTCTCCTTGAACCTGCCCGAGTACTCCTGGCCGTCGATCTGGAACGCCATCCGCACGCCGTAGGACTGCACGGTGTCGTCGCCGAGGTTCTCCATCTGGACCTCGGCGACCAGCGGGTCGTCGTCGGCGTCGGCCTCGTAGGTCATCTTGCCGAAGGTGAGCTTGACCTGGCCGTACCAGACGGCCTTGTTGATGTCGACGGTCTGCTGCTTCGCGCCCGGCTTGGCGTCCTTGGTGCTGGCCGGGCCGGCCTCGGTGGCGCCGCCGCCGGTGCCGCGGTTGCCGTTGCCGGTGCTGACGGTGGGGTTGTCGACGGGCTTGTCGTTGCTCACGGCCCGGTACGTGACGACGCCGCCGATGCCGAGCAGCAGCACGAGCGCGACCGCGATGCCGATGACGAGCCCTGGCCGGGCGCCGCTCGCCGGGCGCGGCGGGGGCGGGCCGAAGGGCGTCGCCCCGGGCGGGCCGCCGGGCGTCGCCGGGCTGCCACCGTGACCGAACTGGGCGGTCGCCGGGGCCTGGCTGCCGAACGCGGCTCCGGCCATGGCACCACCACCGGGCGCGACGAAGCCCTGCGGGCCGCCGGGCGCGACGAAGCCCTGCTGACCACCGGGAGACGCGAAGCCCGGGTGGCCGCCGGGGGCGTTCAGGGGCGGGGCGCTCGCGGGCGGGCCGCTGGACGGCGGGCCGCTCTGCGGGAAGGCGTTCGGCGGGGCTGAGACCGGGGCGCCGGACGCCGGCGGGAGGCCACCGATCCAGGTGGGCGGCGACGAGGGCGACGCGGCCGGCGACATCGGGCCCGTCACGGGCGTGGACACCGGCGCGGCGGGTCCGCCGCCCGCGGGCCCGGAGACGGGCACGGCACCCATCGGCGCACCCATGCCCGGCAGGCGCGGCCCGGTCTGTGGGCCCGAGACTGGCCCCGCGACCGGCCCGGGGCGGCTCGGCATCGCGGCGATCGCGCTGCCCAGGGCCACCACCAGCTCCGGCTGCTCGATGATCGTGGGGGCGACGCCGAGCCGCTGGTGCAGCAGCGTGCTGACCATCGGGATGCGGCTCGACCCGCCGACCAGGAACAGCCCGGCGATCTGGTCGGTGCGCACGCCGGCGCGCTGGAGCGTGTTGGCGGTCAGGTCGACGGTGCGCTGCAGGTAGGGCCGCGACACCTGCTCGAACTCGGCCCGCGTGACGTGCAGGTCGACCTCGAACAGCGGCACGTGCACGCCCGCCGACGAGGTGCGCGACAGCTGCTCCTTGGCGGTGCGCACATCCTCGCGGAGCAGGAAGCTGCGCCGCCGGGAGATGTCGTCGGTGGGGTCGGTGAGCTGCCGCCACTGCTCGGCGTTGCCCATCGCGAGGCTCTGCCCGACGTCGGCGAGCAGGGCCGCGTCGAGGTCGACGCCGCCGACGTCGGGCAGGCCGTCGCTGGCGAGGACGTCCCAGCCGCCGTCGGGCCGCCGGCGCAGGACGGAGGTGTCGAACGTGCCGCCGCCGAAGTCGTACACCACCAGGACGCCGCCGGGAGCGATCTGCCGCCCCATGACGGTGGTGAAGTAGGCGGCGGCCGCGATCGGCTCGGGCACGAGGATCGGGGCGGGCATGCCGGCGCGCGCGGCGGCGTCGGCCAGGACGGACCGGCGGTGGGTCGCCCAGTTGGCCGGATAGGTGAGCACGGTGCGCACAGGCATGATGCCGAGCACCCGCGACGCCTCGTCGGCGGTGCGCCGCAGGACGGCCGCGAGCAGGTCCGACACCGGATAGTCGCGGGGGCCGAGCAGCACCGTGCCGTCGTCGATGCGGCGCTTCGGGTTGGGCTCGAAGCGGCTCGGGTCCAGGCGGGCGCTGCGCTCGGCGTCCTTGCCGGTGAGCAGGTGCCCGTCGACCTCCGCGAACACCGACGACGGCAGCAGGAAGCTCGCGTCGAAGAGCAGGGGCTGGCTGCGACCGTCGGCAGAGGTCAGCGCCGCAACCGTGTGGGTGGTCCCCAGGTCGACGCCCAACTGCGAGTCGGATTGCCTCGTCACGCCGACACGGTATCTCCTTCCATCAACGCCTGGTCCTGGTGGCTTCCTCCGTCCGGACGAGCGGGGTGTCGACGAGGTGCTCGGCCAGGAACCACGCCTGCAGCTCGCCGGTGCGGATCACCTCGGAGACCAGCATGTCGTTGGTGCCGTCGTCGCCCATCGCGCCCGTCTTCGCCGCCGCGTCGTGCGCCTCGGTCAGGATCATCTCGTGCGCCTCGAGCAGGCGCGACAGCATCGCCGGCACCTCCTCGGCCCCGTCCGGCGGCCGCGGCACCCGGGTGAGCTCCGCGACGTGCCGCGGGTCGCCGACCGCGATGCCGCCCAGGGTCTGCACCCGCTCGGCGACCGCGTCGACGAGCTCCAGCTGCTCACCGGCGTGCTTGTCGAGCAGCAGGTGCAGCTGGTAGAAGGTCGGGCCGCGCATCAGCCAGTGGTGCTTCTTGTAGAGCGCGAACAGGATCTGGGTGTCGGCGAGGACCTGGTTGAGCCGCTCGCAGGAGTACATCCGGGTCTCCGCGGACAGCGCGACCGGGAACTGCCGTACGGTGCCGAACCGCTGGATCTCGGTGCTCTGCTGGTGCAGCCAGGGCTGGCTGCCTTTCTTCTTCGAAGCTGCCTGCGTGCTGGTTTTCGCCGTGGCTGGCGTGGTGGTTTTCGCTGGTGGCATGGTGGCGCTCTGCCCACCGCCGCCGGGGGCAACCTCACCCGAGGGCGGAACCGGAGGGTGGCCCGGTGCGTCAGAGCCGGTATGACACAGCTGCGCGTGCTCGCCGCCACCCTGGCGCTCCCCCTGTTCATGGCCGCCGCCGGCTGCGGCGCCGAACCGGCCGGCGACACCTCGGCGGGATCGTACGGCGCCGACGACCTCGTCCTGCGCGTCGACGTCTCCGGCGGCATGGTCCCGGTCGCGATGACCGTCACGGAGGTGCCGACGCTGAGCGTGTATGGCGACGGCCGGGTCGTCACCAACGGGCCCGTGATCGAGATCTATCCGGGCCCCGCCCTGCCGAATGTGCAGCTGCAGCGGATCAGCACCGCCGACGTGGCGAAGCTGGTCGACCGGGCGGTCGACGCGGGCGTGGGCAAGCAGGCCGACTTCGGCATGCCCAACGTCGCCGACGCGCCCACCACGCACATCATGGTCCGCACCGCCGCCGGCGAGCAGGTCAGCGACGTCCCGGCGCTCGGCATCGGCGAGGACGAGCTGTCCGGCTCGCAGCGCGCCGCCCGGGACCGGCTCAAGCGCCTCGTGGAGGCGCTCACCGACCTGCCGTCGACGCTGGGCAAGGGTGCGGTGTCGGAGTCGGCGGCGTATCCGGCGGCGGGCGTCGCGGCCGTCGCCGTCCAGTGGACCGAGGCGGGCGGCGACGAGGGCCTGCAGCCGCAGGCGCCGGTGGCGTGGCCGGGTCCGGCGCTGCCCGGCGAGCCGGTTGCGGACCGGCCGGGGGTGCACTGCGTGAGCGCCACCGACGGGCAGAGCGCCCAGATCCTGGCCGCCGCCGGGAAGGCCAACTCCCGGACCCCGTGGTCGTCGGCCGGCTCGAACTGGCAGGTGACGTTCCGCCCGCTGCTGCCGGGCGAGTCCAGCTGCGCCGACCTGACCCACCGCTGAGCCGGGCGCTAGGCCACCCGGGCGCGGACCTGGTCGGCGTCGGGGTGGCCGAGGTCCTCGAGGATGGTGAGGGCGGCGAGCCAGCAGGCGCGGGCCTCCGCGTCGGCGCCCGCAGCCCGGTGCAGGTCGCCCAGGTGGGTCTGGGTCTCCGACTCGCCGTAGCGGTCGCCGATCTCCCGCCACAGCTGCAGGGCCTGCCGGTAGCACTCGACGGCCGGCTCGTGCTCGCCGAGCTGGTGGTGGATGAAGCCGACGCTGTCCCAGCTGTAGGCCTCGCCGGTCCGGTCCCCGATCCGCTGCTGCAGCTCGAGGGCCTGATGGCAGTGGTCGAGGGCCTCCCGGTGCTCGCCTGACGCGGCGTACAACCAGCCGAGGTTCGCCAGCGCCGAGCCCTGCCCCGCCTGGTCGCCGGTGGCGCGCAGGAGGTCGAGGGAGCGCAGCAGGTGCCCGATCGCGTCGCGGGGGCGGGCCTGCCGGTCGGCGATGAAGCCGAGGTTGCCGTGGGCGCGGGCCCGGCCGGCGTCGTCGCCGACGTGCCCGTACCGGTCGAGGGCCAGCTCCAGGTGGGTGGTGGCGGCGTCGTAGTCGCCCATCCGGATGCAGGCCCGCCCGAGCTGGTGGGCGCTGACCGCCTCGCCCGCGGCGTCGCCGGCCCGCCGCGCGGACGCCAGGGCGACCCGCTGCGCGGCGAGCAGGTCCGGCCAGTGGCCGCGCCGGTCGAGGTGGTCCACGAGCGTCCACGCGAG
The DNA here is from genome assembly GCF_040614215.1 of Dactylosporangium sp. NPDC006015. Taxonomy (NCBI): domain Bacteria; kingdom Bacillati; phylum Actinomycetota; class Actinomycetes; order Micromonosporales; family Micromonosporaceae; genus Dactylosporangium; species Dactylosporangium sp. NPDC006015. Next base: position 105,373 of record NZ_JBEXUD010000029.1, on the reverse strand, counting down.
CCGCCACGCGTGGCCGTCGTGGCCGGTGGCGGCGGCCTCCCGGACGGCGGCGAGGAGCGTGTGGTGCTCGACGGCGAACCAGGCGAGCGCCTGCGCCTCCGTGCCGGGTGTGGCGGCGGCGGGCAGGCCCGGCAGCGGCGTGCGGTGCGGGTCGAGCAGCAGCGCCGCGGTGTGCGCGGTGTGCAGGGAGTGCTCCAGGAGCCGCACCGTGGCGGCGTCCCGGTCGGCCGGGTCGTCGAGGGTGCCGGACAGCTCGGCGGCGTACGCGCGGAGCAGGTCGTGCGCGACGAACCGGCCGGGCGCGTGCTCGGTGAGCAGGCTCGCGTGGGTGAGTTCGGCGAGGGCCCGCCACGCGCCGGCCGGCTCCCCGTGGACCTCGCCGAGCAGCGCGGCCGCGGCGTCCCGGCCCACGTCGGGGCCGGGGGCGAGGGAGAGCCGCCGGAAGAGCGTGGCGGCGGGGGCGCTCAGCCGCTGGTAGGACCAGTCGAACACCGGCCGCACGCCGGCGTCGTGCAGCACCCGCTCGGTCCGCAGCTCGTGCGCGAGGACGCCGAGCGGCAGGTCCGGGTGCGCGGCGGCGCGGGCGGCCACGATCACCAGCGCGAGGGGCAGCCGGGCGCAGGTGGCGGCGATCGCGTCGACGGCGGCGGGCTCGGCCTCGACGCGGGCGGCGCCGATCCGGGTGGCGAACAGCCGCCGGGTCTCCCCGGCGGTGAGCAGGTCGAGGGTGACGGGCACGGCGCTGTCGGTGGCGACCAGCCCGGCGAGCTGGTTGCGGCTGGTGACCAGGGCGAGGCTGCCGGAGCCGCCGGGCAGCAGCGGCCGGACCTGCTCCGCGTGGGCGGCGTTGTCGAGCACGACGAGGACCCGGCGGCCGGTCAGGAGGCTGCGGAAGAGCCCGATCCTCGCGTCCAGCTCCGCCGGGACCTGGTCGGGCGCGATGCCGAGGGCGGTGAGGAACGCCCGGAGCGCCTCGTCCGCGGTCACCTCCGCGCCCGCGCCGAACCCCCGCAGGTTCACGTACAGCTGGCCGTCCGGGAACCGCTCGATGACCCGGTGCGCCCAGTGCACCGCGAGCGCGGTCTTGCCGACCCCCGCGGTGCCGATGACGACGACGGTGCCGCCCCCTGGGCCGGCACCAGGAGCCCCGTTGACGGCCGCGTCGAGCCGCGCGATCGCCGCGGCCCGGCCGGTGAAGGCGTCCGGCGCGGCCGGCAGCTGGTGCGGCACGGACGGGTCGGCGGCCTGCGCCGCCGGGCCCGGCTCGTCGGCGCGGGTGTGCTCCTCGACGCGGTCACGGGCGTCGGTGCGGGCGTGTTCCTCGACGCGGTCGCGGGCGTCGGCCCGGGCGTGCTCCTCGACACGGTCGCGGGCGTCGGCGAGCGCGCCGAGCTCCTCCGGTGCCACGTCGAGCAGCTGGACGAGCTCGTCGAAGCGGTCCGCCGGCGGGACGATCTTGCCGGTCAGGTAGCCGCCGATGCTGCCGTGGGACCAGCCGGTGCGGCCCGCGAGCTCGCGGTAGGTCAGCGGTGGCTCGCCCCGCCGCCGGGCCTGCCGCCGGCGCAGGTGCCGTAAGAGCTCGGCGAGCTCGTCGACGCTCTCGACCCTCGACGCGGTCGCCACGACCGCCGCGCTGTCGCTGTCCATGATGGAGCGGCAGGATACCAACCCGGCACCAGTCCTCCGGCCGGCGTCGATAGGGTCGCTGCATGCGTGTCGAGGAGCTGCTGGCGTTGGACCGGGCGCACGTCTGGCACCCGTACGGGCCGATGCCCGGGCGGAGCGCCCCGCTCGTCGCGGCCTCGGCGGAGGGGGTGCGGATCCGCCTGGCGGAGCCGTTCGAGGGCCACGACGAGCTGGTCGACGGGATGGCGTCGTGGTGGTCGGCGATCCACGGGTACCGGCACCCGGTCCTCGACGCGGCCGCGCTGGGGCAGCTCGGCCGGATGAGCCACGTGATGTTCGGCGGGTTCACGCACGAGCCGGCGGTCTCGCTCGCGGCGCGCCTCGTCGAGCTGACACCGGAGCCGCTGCGGCACGTGTTCTTCAGCGACTCGGGGTCGGTGTCGGTCGAGGTCGCGGTGAAGATGTGCCTGCAGTACCAGCGTTCGCTGGGCCGCCCCGCGAAGCGCCGGCTGCTGACCTGGCGCGGCGGCTACCACGGCGACACCTTCCACCCGATGTCGGTCTGCGACCCCGACGGCGGGATGCACAGCCTGTGGACGGGGGTGCTGCCGGCGCAGGTGTTCGCGCCGGAGCCGCCGGCGGCGTTCGACCCGGCCTACGCGGCGGCGCTGACCGCGCTCATCCACGAGCACGCGCACGAGCTCGCGGCGGTGATCGTCGAGCCGGTCGTGCAGGGCGCCGGTGGGATGCGCTTCCACGCGCCGGAGTACCTGCGGGTGCTGCGGGACGCGACCCGCGACGCGGACGTCCTGCTGATCTTCGACGAGATCGCGACCGGGTTCGGCCGCACCGGCGCGCTGTTCGCCGCCGACCATGCCGGGGTCTCGCCCGACGTGATGTGCCTGGGCAAGGCGCTCACCGGTGGGTACCTGTCGCTCGCCGCGACCCTGTGCACCGCCGAGGTCGCCGACGGCATCTCGCAGGGGAGCGTGCCGGTCCTGGCGCACGGCCCCACGTTCATGGCCAACCCGCTGGCCTGCGCGGTCGCCGGGGCGTCGGTGGACCTGCTCCTCGGCGGCGACTGGCAGGGCGACGTGAAGCGGATCTCCACGGTGCTCTCCTCCGGTCTGGAGGAGGCCCGCGAGGTGCCGGGTGTCGCCGATGTACGGGTCCTCGGCGGGATCGGCGTCGTCCAGCTCGACCACGAGGTGGACATGGTGGCGGCGACGCGGGCGGCCGCAGCGCACGGGGTGTGGCTGCGGCCGTTCCGCGATCTGATCTACACGATGCCGCCGTACGTGACGACCGCTGCCGATCTGTCGCTCATCGCGGCGGGCGTCGTGGCGGCGGCTGCCGCCGGTTAGCGGCCCTGCAGCGACTTCACGTTGTCGCCGAAGGACCAGCCCTTCGAGCCGTCCCAGTTGATCGACCAGGTCATCAGGCCCTTGAGCTGGGTGTTGTACGCCTGCGACACCAGCGACGGGCTCATGTAGCCGCCACCCGCACCGGTCTGGGCGGGCAGGCCGGGGACCTGCTTGTCGTAGGGCACCCGGATCGTGACGCCCTGGATGGTGAGGCCGCTGTTGAGGCAGTTCGTCTGCACCTGGAAGCCCTGCACGGTGCCGGCCGAGTAGGAGTCACCGGCGCAGCCGTACATGCTGCCGTTGTAGTACTGCATGTTCAGCCACCACAGCCGGCCGTTGTCGACGTACTTCTTGATGATCGGCAGGTACGAGCCCCAGATCGAGCCGTAGGTGACGCTGCCGCCGGTCACGTACGCCGTCTCCGGCGCCATCGTCAGGCCGAAGTTCGACGGCATCTGCGCGAGCACGCCGTCGATGATCCGGATCAGGTTCGCCTGCGACGTCGACAGCGTGTTGATGTTGCCGCTGCCGGTGAGCCCGGTCTCGATGTCGATGTCGATGCCGTCGAAGTTGTAGGTCTTGAGGATCGGCACGATCGTCGCGACGAACCGGTCGGCGACGGTGCTGGAGCTCAGGTCGATGCCGGCCGCCGCACCACCGATCGACATGAGGATCGTCGCGCCGGCGGCCTTCGCCGCGCACATTTCGGCGGGCGTGGACACCTTGACGCCGGCGTCCATGCCGTCCTCCCACAGCACGGTGCCGTCGGACCGGATCACGGGGAACGCGGCGTTGATGACGTTGTACCCGTGCTGCTTGATCCGCGCGTCGGTGATCGGGACCCAGCCCATGCCCGGGTGCACGCCGTTCGAGGCGCCGTCCCAGTTCTCCCAGTAGCCCTGCAGGACCTTCCCGGCGGGCCGCGACTTCACCGCGCAGGTGCTGCCGCCCGGCGACGTCGACGTGGACGGGCTGCTGCTCGGGCTCTTGCTCGCGCTCGGGCTGGTGCTGGGGCTCCGGCTGGCGCTCGGGCTGGTGCTCGGGCTCCTGCTCGCGCTCGGGCTGGTGCTGGGCGTGCCGCCGGTGCACGCGCCGAGGTCCTTCCACAGCGACGGGGTCGACGCCGGGTTCCAGCCCGCACCCACGTACGCGGTGTGCGTGACCAGCGCCTGGTACAGCTTCCCGCCGTAGGTGACCTGCGTGCCGGCCGTGTAGGTGTTGCCCTCCGCCCACGCGGGCGCCGAGCACGCGACGGCGGCGGCGGCGTTGCTGGCGGCCTCCGCCTGGGTGACGGTGGCCATGACCATGCCCGCCACTAGCGTCACCGCCGCGCCGGCAATCAGGGCAAATGTTCGACGTTGCGCTCTCATAGCGAGCCCTCCACATCGATGGGATCGATGGGCAGGGACTGTATCAGTTAAGTTTCTTTCACAAAAGAAGTACCTCTATGTGCGCAGGTCGTAGCGTTGCGCGCTTTAAGGTTCTGTTACGTTACGGGCCGGCTAGCGGGCGCCGCCGTTGACGTAGAGGGTCTGGCCGGAGACGTAGGAGGCCTCGTCGCTGGCGAGGAACGCGATCGCGGCGGCGACCTCCTCCGGCTGGCCGACCCGGCGCAGCGGGGTGCGGGCGGCGACCTCCTTCTGGTGGTCCTCCGGGGTGCTGCCGACGCGGGACGCGGTGGCGGCGGTCATCGGCGTGGCGATGTAGCCGGGCGCGACGGCGTTGACGGTGATGTTGTACGGGCCGAGCTCGATCGCCAGGGTCGCGGTGAGGCCCTGGACGCCGGCCTTGGCCGCGGCGTAGTTGGCCTGGCCGCGGTTGCCGAGCGCGGAGCGGCTGCTGAGGTTGACGATGCGGCCGGAGCGGGCCGGCACCATGTGCCGCTGCGCGGCGTGGCAGCACAGGAACATGCTGGTCAGGTTGGTGGTGAGGACCGCCTCCCACTCCTCGAACGGCATCTTGAAGAGCAGGTTGTCGCGGGTGATGCCGGCGTTGTTGACGAGGATGTCGAGCGAGCCGAGGTCCTCGACGACGCGGTCGAACGTGCGGTCGACCGCGCCCTGGTCGGTGACGTCGCAGGAGTACGCGGTGCCGACGCCGTCGGGGACGCGGGACGCGTCCAGGTCGAGCAGCGCGACGCGGGCGCCCTGGGCGGCGAGCAGGCGGGCCGTCGCCAGGCCGATGCCCTGCGCGGCCCCGGTCACCAGAGCAACTTTTCCGTTGAATCGCGACATGTCAGTTCTCCACGAGGACGGCGGAACCCTGCCCGACGCCGACGCACATGGTGGCGAGGCCGCGGGTGGCGCCGGTGCGGCGCATGCGGTGCAGCAGGGTGGTCAGGATGCGGGCGCCGGAGCAGCCCAGCGGGTGGCCGAGGGCGATCGCGCCGCCGGACGGGTTGACCAGGTCGGGATCGAGCCCCAGCTGGTCGGTGACGGCGAGCGCCTGCGCGGCGAAGGCCTCGTTGAGCTCGGCGGACTGCACGTCGCCGAGCTTCCAGCCGCTGCGGGCGAGGACCCGGGCGGTGGCGGGGACGGGGCCGATGCCCATCACGTCGGGGTGCACGCCGGCGGAGGCGCCGGCGACGTAGCGGCCGAGCGGCTCCAGGCCGAGCTCGCCCAGCGCCTCCTCGCTGACCAGGAGCAGGCCGGCGGCGCCGTCGTTGAGCGGGGAGGAGTTGCCGGCGGTGACCGTGCCGCCCGCCTTGAAGACCGGCTTCAGGTTGCCGAGCTTGGCGAGGCTGGTGTCGGCCCGGATGCCCTCGTCGGCGGCGACTCCCTCGACGGGGATGATCTCGTCGGCGAAGTGGCCGGCGTCCCGGGCGGCGGCGGCGAGCTGGTGGCTGCGCAGCGCGAACGCGTCCTGCCGGTCGCGGGACACGTCGTAGCGGGCGGCGACCTCCTCGGCCGTCTCGCCCATGCTCAGGACGCCGTGCAGGTCCTTCATGAGCGGGTTGGTGAGGCGCCAGCCGAGGCGGGTGTCGGCGAGGGTCATCGCGTGCGGCAGCGCGTCGTCGGGCCGGGGGAGCACGAACGGCGCCCTGCTCATCGACTCGGACCCGCCGGCGACGACCACGTCGGCCTCCCCGGCGGCGATGGTGCGGGCGGCGACGGTCACCGCCTCCATGCCGGACGCGCACAGCCGGTTGACGGTCGCGCCGGGCACCGACTCGGGCAGCCCGGCGAGCAGCACGGCCATGCGGGCGACGTTGCGGTTGTCCTCGCCGGCCTGGTTGGCGGCGCCCCAGTAGACCTCGTCGACGCGGGCGGGGTCGATGCCCTCGACCAGCGTCCGGATCACGGTGGCGGCGAGGTCGTCGGGGCGGACATGGCTGAGGCCGCCGCGCAGCTTCCCGATGGGGGTCCGCCGCGCGGCGGCGAAGTAGACGGCACGCATGCCCATTAAACTAACACTGTTAGTCTGCGTCAGGTAGGTTCGGCACCCTGTACAGCGCGCCACAGCCAGACCCCCGACGCACGCCGGGACAGCAGGCCCGTCACCCGGTAGGGGAACGGGGTGACCGACCCGTTCGGGTGGTGCTCGCTGCCGTCGGCCTCGGCGAGGACGAACGCGCCGCTGGGCACCGAGTGCACCGTCGCCGCGGTGGCCTGCCAGCTGTATGACTCCGGCCGGGCGAAGAGCGTCTCGAGGAGCTTCTCGACCGAGATGCGACCGGTCGCGGACTCGCCGGCCTCGCTGCCCACGTACGTGATGTCGTCGTCGGGGACGAAGCACGCCAGTACCGCGGCGACATCCTGCGAGAGGAACGCCATCCCCAGCCGGTCCACCATCTCGATCGGGTCGCTCATGACGGGCTCACCACCAGTTGTCTGGGCGAGCGCATGCCCGGCAGGAAGAGGAACGCGAAGGTGACGATCGCGCCGAGGACGCCCGCGCCCACGAGGGTGTTCTGCACGCCGATCGCCGAGGCCACGGGGGCGGCCATCGCGTAGGACAGCGGCACGAGGGCGATCGAGATGAACCAGTCGACGCTGGACACCCGGCCGAGCAGCTCCTCCGGCACGAGCTTCTGCTTCGCCGTCGCCCAGGCGATGGTGCCGGCCGCTTCCAGGCCGTTGACCAGGGCGCACGCGATGGCGAGGTGCCAGGAGGCGGTCGCCATGCCGTAGCCCGCGACGGCGAGGGTGGCGAGCGTCCAGGTGATGTAGATGAAGGGCATGTAGCTGCGCGGTACACCACGCTGGCCGACGATCAGGGCCGCCGCGATCGCCCCGATGCCGCCGCTGGCGAGCACCAGGCCGAGGTCGCCGGCGGTGCCGTGCAGCTCGTTCTTCACCACGAACGGCAGCAGGACCTCGGTCGGGCCGATGAAGAGCAGGTAGGCGAAGGTCGCGGCGAGGAAGGTGCCCCATAGCCACACGTTGCCGCGGACGTAGTTCATACCCTCCTTGAACTCCTCCCAGACCGAGCCCGCGGCTTCGTCACCCTGTTCGTTGCGCACCGGCCGCATCAGCCACAGGCAGGTCGCGGAGATCGCGAACGTGACCGCGTCCAACGCGAACGCCAACCCGCTACCCCCGATCGCGATCAGGATGCCGCCGATCGAGGGGCCGGCCATCTGCAGCGCCGCCGGCCGGACGAACTGGTCGAGGGCGTTCGCCTGGACCAGGTCGTCCTCCGGCACCAGCTGCGGCACGATCGAGTCGAAGGCCGGGCCGAAGAAGCCCGAGGCGGCCCCGTAGACCGCCACGAGCCCCACGATGTGCCACACCTGGACCACGCCGGTCAGGCTGAGCACGGTCAGGACGGTGAGCACCGCGCCCCGCACCAGGTCGGTGCACAGCATGATCTTCCGCCGGTCGAACCGGTCGCTGATCACCCCGCCGAACAGCAGCGTGGCGACCTGGGGCAGCGAGAGGGCGAACCCGACGACGGACATCGCCGCGGGCGCGCCGGACAGCGCGTACACCTGCCAGGCCAGGGCGACGAGCAGGATGCCGTCGCCGATCAGCGAGGTGCTCATCCCCGTCCACAGCAGGCGGAACTCCCGCTGCCGGAGGGGGACGAGCAGACCCGGGAGCTGTCGCGGGGCGCGGTGCTTCGCCATCAGGCCGCGTCGCGCAGCTGCTGGCGGTCGGCGAGCTCGGAGAGCACCACGTTGAGCTGGTCCAGCTCCTCGTACGTGTTCGCCGCCGTCACCTGCACGCGGAAGCCGACCTGGTCGCGGGGGACCAGCGGGTAGGCGGCCAGGGTGACGTAGATGCCCCGGTCCCAGAGGAACTGCCCGATCTCCTGGATGTCCTGGCCTTCCGCCAGGGGCAGCTCGATGATGGGCGTGGTGCCGGTGTTCGGCGTGTACAGGCCGAGGGCCCGGACGTGGTCGAGCACGTGCATCGTCTTGCGGTAGAGGTCGGCGCGGATCTCGTCGCCGCGCTTGTCGTTGACGTCGAGGCCGGCCATGACGGTGGCGAGCGACGCCGTCGGCGACGGGCCCGAGTACAGGTACGGCGGGGCGGCGACCTTGAGGTGGTTCTTCAGCCACGTCGGCAGCGCCAGGAACGCCATCAGCGACGAGTACGACTTGGAGAAGCCGCCGACCAGCACGATGTTGTCGTAGGTCTCGCCGGCGTACTTGACGATCGCGTTGCCGCGGGAGCCGTAGGGTGAGGTCTCGTCCGGGGTGCGCTCGCCGATGACGCCGAAGCCGTGTGCCTCGTCGACGTAGAGCAGCGCGTCGTTCTCGCGGCAGACCTGCGCGAAGCGGGCCAGGTCGGGGGCGAGACCGGTCATCGAGTTGACGCCGTCCATCGCGACCAGGCGGGTGACGCCGGCCGGCGCCGCCTTCAGCAGCTCCTCGAGGTGCTCCGGGTCGTTGGCGCGGAAGCGGGTGACGGTCGCGCCGAGGCCCTTGGCGTACATGCAGCCGTCGTAGATCGTCTTGTGCGACTGCGAGTCCAGGAAGATCATGCCCTGGCCGGCGAGGATCGGGATCACCGACATGTGGATGTGGGTGATCGTCGGCAGCAGCAGCGTGTCGGGGGCGCCGAGCAGCTCGGTGAGGCGCTCCTCGATCTCGATGTACGGCTTCGGGTTGCCCAGCAGCCGCGACCAGCTGGGGTGGGTGCCCCAGGTGCGGATGTACGGGTCGACCGCGTCCATGATCTCCGGCTCCAGGTCGAAGCCGAGGTAGTTGCAGGAGGCGAAGTCCGACAGCCAGTGCTGGCCGACCCGGATGCGGCGGCCGCTGATCTCCTCGATCGTGGCGTCGTACATCGGGCTGCTCGTGCGCAGGCGCTCGAGGTCGGCCCACCGCCCGTCACGGCGGATGTAGCTGGCCTTGGTGCTGTGCATCGGGCTGACGGTCATTCGTCCTGCCTTTCGGTTGAAGGGGTGTCGCAATCCATTGCAACGGGCAATTGGTGCGTCATCCGGTCCGGCGCGGTTGCTGTCCGGTTGGGTGACCTGTTGCACTGCGGCGGGGTCGCCGCGCTGGTGAAACGGTGTTTCAGGCCATCGCGGCGAAAGGTGCCGCTTTGGGGATCATGGCGAAGGCGTCCCGCTCGGAGAGCGGCTTCGCGAAGAGGTAGCCCTGGCCGTACGGGCACCCCATGTCGCGCAGGGCGAGCGCCTGCGCGGACTCCTCGACGCCCTCGGCCACGACCGCGAGGTCGAGCGTCTGGGCGAGGGTGACGATGGCGGTGACGACCGCCCGCTGCTGTTTGGACTCCAGCATGTCGTCGATGAACGACTTGTCGATCTTGAGCACGTCGATCGGCATGTGTTGCAGGTACGACAGCGACGAATAGCCGGTGCCGAAGTCGTCGATCGCGAGCCGGACGCCCATTGCCCGCAGCGCGTCGAAGTCGGCCTTGACCTGTTCGTCGTTGCGTAGCAGCAGGCTCTCGGTGATCTCCAGCAGCAGCGTGCCGGGCTCCACGCCCGAGGCCCGCAGCAGCTGCCGGACCTCCTCGACGAAGCCGGGGGTGCGGAACTGCCGGACGGAGACGTTGACGCTGATGTACCGCAATGCGCCCGGCGCCGAGGAGCGCTGCCACCGGCCGACGGTGTTGAGCGCCTGCTGGAGCACCATCCGCCCCATCGGCACGATCAGGCCGCTCTCCTCGGCCACCTCGATGAAGTGGCCGGGCGCGATCATGCCCCGGGTCGGGTGGTTCCACCGGACGAGTGCCTCGAAGCCCAGCGGCGAGCCGGTCTCCAGGTCCACGATCGGCTGGTACTGGAGCACGAACTGCTGCTCCTTGACCGCCTGGTCGAGCGCGGCGCGCAGCTCCAGCCGCTCGAGCACCGCGGTGTGCAGGTCCGACTGGTAGCGCCGCCACTGGCCCTTGCCGGCGCCCTTCGCCACGTACAGGGCGAGGTCGGCCTGGCGCATGAGCTCCTCGGCGGAGCTCGCGTCGACGGTGGTGGACAGCCCGACGCTGGAGATGCCGTTGACGTCCTGGCCGGCGATCTCGAACGGCTCGGCGAGCGCGAGCACGATCCGCTCGGCCGCGAGCTCCAGGTCGGCCATCGAGTCGGTCTCGATCAGCGCGGCGAACTCGTCGCCGCCGAGCCGGGCGACCGTGTCGGTGTCGCGCAGCGCCCCGGTGATCCGCTCGCCGACCGCGATCAGCAGCGCGTCGCCGACGGCGTGCCCCAGGGTGTCGTTGACGATCTTGAAGTCGTCCAGGTCGATGAACAGGACGCCGACCAGGCTCTCGTCGCGCTTGGACCGGGCCACGGACTGCTCCACCCGGTCCTGGAAGAGCACCCGGTTGGCCAGGCCCGTGAGCGAGTCGTGGAACGCCTGGCGGATCAGCTGCTCCTCCAGCTGCCGGCGCTCGGTCACGTCCCGCACCGTGAGCACCAGGCCGCCGACGGTCTGGTCGTCGCGCAGGTCGCGGCAGTCGACCTCGACCATGAGGCCGGCGCCGTCGACGCGCTCCGCGCGCAGGTCCATCTGGTTGTGCGCGTGCATCCCGCCACGGACCTGGGCGAGCAGCTCGGCGAGGCGGGCCCGCTCGTCGGCGGCGACGAACTCCCACAGCTCGTAGCCGGCGAGCCGCTCGTCGCCGAACACGGTGCCGGCGGACGGGCTGCAGTACTGGATCAGGTCGTGCTCGTCGACGATGAGGATCACGTCGGACGTGTTGTGGATCAGGGTCCGGAAGTACGCCTCGCTGCTGCGCCGGTTGACCTCGGCGGTCAGCGTCATGCGCTCCAGGGCCATCGCCGCCTGCGAGGCGAGCACCTCGAACGTGCTCTGCAGCGACTGCAGCGCCTCCGTCGGCGCGCCCACGTACAGCATGCCTTCGATGCCCATCGGGTGGCGCAGCGCCGAGCTGTAGCCGCGCAGCAGCTCCCGGACGTCCGGGTCCAGGCCCGACACGCGGACCAGCCCCGGCTCGTCGACCCGCTCGGCGCGTACCAGCGCGACCGCGTGGGCCACCCCTTCCGGCAGCAGCCGGTCCACGGTGTGCCGCACGGCGGCGAGGGTCTCCGCGGTGTCGGCGGCCGACACCAGCGTGGTCGTCGCCTCGCGGAGCTCCCGCTCGCGGGCCATCGACTGGCGGTGGTTGCCCATGACACCGGCGAGGCGGGTGAGCACCAGCACGAACATGAGGCCGGACATGACGGCGATGACGGCCGCGTCGCGGACCGTGCCGAGGCTCGCCTCGACCAGCAGCACCCCGGGCGCGATCAGCGACGCGGCGCCGAGCAGCGCGATCCGGCGCACGCCGACCTCGCCCGGCCGGGACCGGGCCGGCTCGGTGAGCTCCACCATCGACGGGTGCAGCGCGGCCGCGGCCCACGCCGAGTAGCAGAGCACCCAGCCGAGGTCCGTGGGGCCGCCGACGTGCCAGTCGCCGTTGAGCTGGATCAGGCCGTACACGACGTCGGCGACGAGCAGTCCGGCGGTGCCGGTGCCGAGGATGACGATCGACGGGCTGCGCCGCCCGCCGCCGGTGATCAGGCGGGCGAACACCGCGAGGGTGAGCACGTCGCCGAGGGGGTACGCGATGGAGACCAGCTTCTGCACCAGCGTCAGCTCGGTGCTGCGCACGTACGGGTCGATCAGGAAGATCCACGCCAGCAGGGCGATGCCGATGGTGAGCGTGGCCGCGTCGAGCAGGCTGTCGCGGTCGTTGCGGCCGGTCCTGGACCGGATGAAGCCGAGCAGGCCGCCCGCGACGAGGGGGTACATCGCCAGGTACAGCACGTCGTTGACCGAAGGGAACGGGTTGGTCATCCCGAACACGTCGGTGAGCAGGTTGTAGACGAAGTCGCCGGAGCCGAACGTGAAGAGCGCGGCGGCGAGCAGGTACCACGGCCAGCGGCGCCGGGGGCGGTGCACGGCCACGCCGACGACGACGCCGATGGTGCTGGACAGGCCGATCGCGCCCCACCAGAGCATGTGCTGGCCGGGCCACAGGTAGAACGCCACGGTGAGCAGCGCCATCCAGGCCGCGAACCAGGTGCTGAGCGTGCGTGTCAGCAAGTCCGCCTCCATTCCGCTCGCCGTCGTCAGGAAATTCCCCGCGATTGACCAGATCGGTCGCGCGGGGAAGGTCTGAACAATTACCGGGGTGCGGGTCGGGTCCTCTGAGTTGCCACCCGGGTCGCCCGAACGCCTGACGTCCGGTGCCCTCCGGCCCGCCCCGCCGTGTGCTTGGGGCGCCTGCCGGTCGTCCGGGCCAGCCGGCCGAGGGCGATCAGCGCCGCGAACGCGCCGAGCACCGGCAGCGTCCGCCCCTCGCGCAGCCACAGTGCCGGCAGGCCCACCTTCGGCACCCCGGAGCCGGGCGAGGCCGCGTACGCCGGCCGCCGGCACCGCCGCCGGGTCCTCCGTCGAGTTGGCGTCGCCCTTCGTGGTGAGGGTGCCGTCGGCGTTGCGCCGCACGACCCGGTGCACCAGCAGCGTGCCGGGCCGGGCCGGGTCCTCGACCACGACGACCTGCCCCGGCCGGACCCGCTCGGGGGCCACCGGCGCCGACACCACCAGGTCGCCGGGCGCGATCCCGGGCCGCATCGAGCCGGTCAGCACGACCTGGCTGTCCCACCCAAACGCCACCGGCACGAGCGTGGCGAGCAGCATCGCGCCGACGCAGGCCAGCGTTGCGGCGGCGACGCCCCGCACGACGATTCTGAGCAGCTCGAACACAACGTCGTGATGACCCGGCTGGTGCTGCTGCTCGCGCTGCTGGCGCTGGTCGTCCCGGCCGGCGCCGGCGCCGCGTTCACCGCGAGCACGGCCAACACCGGCAACTCCGCCACCGCCGCGGCGACCTTCCCGACCTACCCGGCGGCGGTGACGGGTGACACGCCGTGGGCGTACTGGCGCGGCGAGGATACGACGACCGTGGCCGCCGACGCGTCCGGCTCGGCGCACCCCGGCACCTACCAGGCGCCGGTCCAGGGTGCCTCGACCTGGTGGCCGGCGGACGAGGGCGCGGGCACCCGTGGTCGAGGACCTCTCCGGCGCCGCGAACCGGGCCGGCCTCGGCGCCGCCGCCGGCTGGGCGACCGGCCGGGACGGGGTCCACTCGGCGATGTCGTTCACCGGCAATGTGGCCACCAGCTATGCCGCCGGTAGCCTGCCGGCCGTGCGCACCGACCAGAGCTTCACGGTGATCACCGCCGGGCTGCCCGGCGCGCTGCAGGGCGCCCAGCAGGGGCAGTCGGCGAGCACCGCGACCGGCTACCGCGGCGTCACGAACCTGTCCTCGAACACGACCGTCAGCAACCCGGGCCCGTTCACGGTCGAGGCATGGATCCGCACCTGGACGGGCGGCGCGGTGATCGGCTTCGGCACCGCCGCGACCGGCTACAGCGGGACCCGGGACCGGCTGCTCTACGTCGACAGCGGCGGCCGGCTGACGTTCGGCGTCTACCCCGGCTCATACGTGACGCTGCGCTCGCCCGCGGGCACGACCTACGCCGACGGCGCCTGGCACCACGTGGCGGCCAGCGTCGGGGCCGCCGGGCTGCGGCTCTACGCCGACGGGAACCTGGTCGCCGCGAACGCCGCGCAGACCGCCGCGGAGAGCTCGACCGGCTACTGGCGGGTCGGCGGGATCAGCCTCGCCGGCTGGCCGAACCGTCCGGCGAACGGCTACTTCACCGGGGTCATCGACGAGCCGGCGGTGTTTGCGGCACAACTGAGCGACCAGCAGGTCGCCTGGCAGGTTCACGCGAACCACTGAGCACGAGGGTCTTCGCCTCGCGGGTGATCGGGTGGTGGTGCTGCGGCTCGGCGTAGAAGCTGAGCCCGATCACGCTGCCGAGGGTGAGCACGAAGCCGGCCGCCACCAGCCACTCCTTGCCCGGCCACACGCCGTCGCCGAGGAAGAACAGGCCGACCAGGGCGGCGGGCACCGCGCCGGCGGCGTCCATGGCGGCGACCGCGGCGGTGGTCGATCCGCGCTGCATCGCCAGGCCGAGCAGCAGCTGGCCGACGAGCGAGTGGGCGATCAGCAGGTAGGACAGCGGGTCGGTGAAGAACTGGCCCAGGTTGTCGGCGGAGGCGAGCGGGCGGGACGCGACGGCCGCGGCGCCGAACGCCACCCCGGACAGGGCGCCGAGCGCCACCGAGCCGGGCGCGCCGTGCAGCCGGCCGGCGAAGAAGCCGATGACCGCGATCACCCCGAGCGCGGCGACGAGCCCGGCCACGCCCGCCGTGCCGAGCTGCCGCGACGGGGCGGGCTTCGCGGCCAGTACCAGGGCGGCGAGACCGAACGCGAGCAGCACCAGCAGGGCGAGCTCGGTCCTCGGCAGCCGCCACTTGAGGATGAGGACGCCGAGCAGCGCGGTCACCCCGAGCCCGGCCGCCATCGCCGACTGCACCAGGAACAGCGGCAGGTCCCGGCGGGCGAAGAACGCGAGCGCGAAACCACCGAACTGGCACGCGACGCCGACGAGGTAGGACTTGTGCCGGCCCAGGCGCAGCAGCAGCATCGGGTGGAACCCGTGATGCAGGTCAGTGCGTGCGGCGGCTACGGATTGCAGCAGGTTGGCCACTCCGTAGGCAGCGATCATCGCGCCGAGGAAGAGCCAACTCCAAGATGCCACCCGGAGAGGATAGACCCGGTTCGGGGGAGTGGCATGCGGACTATTCGGTTTAGCCTGACAAACCAGACAATCTGGGGTTTCCCAAACGGGTGAGAACGTCCTCGTGAAGGTGACCGTTCGTAGCGATCGCGCTCCCGCCGCCCGGGCCCGGCTCGCCCTGCAGGTCGGTGAACGTGCCGCCGGCCTCGGTCACGATCGGCACCAGCGCCGCGAGGTCCCACAGCGACAGCTCCGGCTCGACCATGATGTCCACGGCGCCCTCGGCCAGCAGCATGTAGCCGTAGAAGTCGCCGTACGCCCGCTGGCGCCACGTCCGGCGGGTCAGGTCGAGGATGGCGTTGAGCCGCCCGGCCTCCTCCCAGCCGCCCAGCGACGAGTAGCAGAAGCTCGCGTCGGCGAGCCGGTCGACACCGCTCACCCGGATCGGCGTCGCCGCGGCCGTGTGGCGTCCGGCATACGCTCCGTGACCGAGCGCGCCCCACCAGCGCCGCCCGAGCGCCGGCGCGGACACCAGCCCGACCACCGGCTGGGCGCCCTCCATCAACGCGATCAGGGTCGCCCAGATCGGTACCCCGCGGACATAGTTCTTCGTGCCGTCGATCGGGTCGATCACCCACTGGCGCGTCCCCGGACCGGCGGCGGCCTCGGTCGCCCCGTACTCCTCGCCGAGGACCCCGTCGCGCGGCCGGGCCCGCTGCAGCGTCGCCCGCAGCGCCTTCTCGACCGCCGTGTCGGCCTCCGTCACGGGCGTCAGATCGGGCTTCGTCGACACGTGCAGATCCTGGGCCCGGAACCGGGGAACGGCGATCGCGTCCGCGGTGTCGGCAAGCAGGTGAGCGAGGGCCAGGTCGTCCGCGTAGCGCGCCATGCGCGGAAACTTAGCCGACGATCGCCACCTTCTGGCAGTACTGTCGCCGTTTGTGACCACCTCGCCGGCCGCCCTGTGTGGCCTCCTTGCCGAAGAGGACCGGCTCCGGGTCTATGCCGCCGTGGTGCTCGGAGCGCCGGGGCTCGCCGCGATCGGGGCGGCGACCGGCCTGCCGGCCCGCGCCGTCGCGGCCGCCGTCGGACGGCTGCAGCAGGGCGGGCTGCTGACCGGCGGCGATGGTGCCCTGCGCGCCGACGTCGAGGTCTTCAAGGAGTCCGTCCGCGCCCACGCCGCGACCCCGGCCGCGGCCGCGGCCATGGACCCCGACCGCCAGCGCGACCAGATCCTGCGCACGTTCGTCGTCGACGGCCGGCTGACCCAGATGCCCGCCGCTCACGGCAAGCGCCTGGTGGTGCTGGAGCACATCGCGTCGTCGTTCGAGCCGGGCGTGCGCTATCCGGAGCGGGAGGTCAACGCGGTGCTGCGGGCCTGGTTCGACGACCACGCGGCGCTGCGGCGCTACCTCGTCGACAACCAGCTGCTCTCCCGCGCCGACGGCGTCTACTGGCGTACGGGCGGGCCGGTGGCCGTCTAGGCCTCGTCCTTGCCTGGGCCTCGTCCTTGGCTAGGCCTCGTAGGCCTCGTCCGTCGGCTCGGTGGGTTCCGCGGTGCCTTCCTTGGATGCGAGGAGGCGGCGGAACGAGGCGAGCCGCCTCGGGTCGGCGCCGCCCTCGGCGACCAGCATGTCCAGGCCGCACTCGCCGCCGGCGCCGGTGTGGTCGCAGTTGGGCGCGCACCGGGTCGACGCCTCGACCAGGTCGGGGAACCCGTGCAGCAGACTGTCCGCCGACACGTGCGCCAGGCCGAACGACCGTACGCCCGGCGTGTCGATGATCCAGCCGCCGCTCCTCTTGCTTTCCGGCAGGCGCAGCTTGCTTTCTGGCAGGCGCAGCGCCACGGCGCTGGTGGACGTGTGCCGGCCCTTGCCGACGGCGCTGACCACGCCGACCGCCCGGTCGGTGCCCGGCACGAGCCGGTTGACCAGCGTCGACTTGCCGACGCCCGAGTGGCCGATCATCACCGACACCTTGCCGCTCAGCGCCGCGACGAGGTCGTCGATGGGCTCGCCCGGCCGGCACAGCACATACGGCAGGTCCAGCTCGGAGTAGTAGTCCAGCACCGCCTCCGGGCCCGCCAGGTCACCCTTGGTGAGGCACAGCAGCGGCTCGATCTCGGCGTCGTACGCGGCGACCAGGCACCGGTCGATGAAGCCCGTCCGCGGCGGCGGGTCGTGCAGCGAGTTGACGATCACGAGCTGCTCGGCGTTGGCGACCACGACGCGCTCGAAGCGCCCCTCGGTCGAGCCCTCCTCGTCGTCGGCGGTGCGCATCAGCACCGACCTGCGGTCGTCGATGCGCACGATCCTCGCGAGGGTGTCGGGCCGCCCGGTCACGTCCCCCACGATCTGGACGTTGTCGCCGACGACCACGCCACGGCGGCCCAGCTCGCGGGCGCGCATGGCGGTCACGACCGCGTCGGTCCCGGCGATGTGGCAGGTGTACCGCCCGCGGTCGACCGCCACGACGAACCCCTCGACCGCGTCGCTGTGCTTCGGCCGGGTGCGCGTGCGGGGTCGCGAGGACCGGCTCGGGCGGACCCGGACGTCATCCTCGTCGTACTCGCGCTTGCGCGTCAGTCTTGTCCTCCAACCGAGCCCGGACCGTGCACCATCGTTGACCATAGCCGGGGGAAGTCCGGCAGTGTCTTCGCGGTGCATGTCACGTCGTCCAGCCGCACCCCGCCGACGGCGAGCCCGACGACGGCGGCGGCCTGCGCGAGGCGGTGGTCGTCCCGCGTGGGGAACGTGCCGCCGCGCAGCGGGCGGGGCCGGATCCGCAGGCCGTCGTGGTCCTGGGCGATGTCCGCGCCGAGCCCCGTCAGGCCCTCGACGAGCGCGGCGAGCCGGTCGGTCTCGTGGGCGCCCAGGTGCGCCAGGCCGTGCAGGTGCGACGGGGAGTCCGCGACGGCGGCGAGCGCGGCGAGCACCGGGGCCAGCTCCGCGACGTCGGCCAGGTCGGCGGTGAGGCCGCGGACCGTGCCGGTGCCGCGCACGACCAGCCCCTGCCGGGTGACCGCGGGTGAGCCGCCCATCTGGCGCAGCAGGTCCAGCAGCCGGTGGCCGGCCTGGATGCCGGAGCGCGGCCAGCCGGCGACGGTCACGGTGCCGCCGGTGACCAGCGCCGCGGCGAGGAACGGCGCGGCGCCCAGCAGGTCCGGCTCGATGTCCCAGGCGCGGCCGTTGAGCCGGCCGGGCTCGACCACCCACATGTCCGGCCGGCTGTCGTCGATGCCGGCCCCGGCGGCGCGCAGCATCTGCACCGTCATGCGCAGGTGGGGCGCGCGGGGCAGCGGCGGGCCGGCGTGGCGCACGGTGAGACCGCGGTCGAACTCGGGCGCGGCCAGCAGCAGCCCCGACAGCATCTGGCTGGAGGCCGACGCGTCGATCGTCGCCGCGCCGCCGGTGACCCGGCCGATGCCGTGCACCGTCAGCGGCAGCCCGGCGCCGTAGTCGACCCGCGCGCCGAGCGTGCGCAGCGCGCCGATCAGGGGCGCCACCGGCCGCGTGCGGCTGCGCTCGTCGCCGTCGAAGGTGACGGCACCGTCGGCGAGCCCGGCGACCGGTGGGAGGAAACGCAGGACCGTGCCTGCGGTGCCGACGTCGATCCGGGCGGGGCCGCACAACGGGCGGGGGCGCAGCACCCACAGGTTCTCGTCGGAGGTGGACACGTGGCAGCCCATGGCGCGCAGGCCCGCCGCCATCAGCTCGGTGTCGCGGGCCCGCAGGGGACCACGCAGGGTGGTGGCGCCCAGGGACAGCGCGCCGAGGACCAGCGCCCGGGCCGTCATCGACTTCGAACCGGGGAGCCGGACCGTGGCGGTGACCGGCGCCGAGGCGGTCGGCGCGATCCACGGCAGGGACACGGGGGCGGTCAGGTGAGGCACGCGTACAGTGTGCGGCCCGTGCCGCTGGGTAGCGACTGCTGACAATGCCTCATTCGTCACGGGTACCGTAATGGGCATGTGTGGTCGGTATGCGACATCCCGCAGCAACGTTGACCTGAGCGCGCTGTTCGAGGCCACCGACGAGACGGACGGGCTCGAGCCGGACTACAACGTCGCCCCGACGGACCAGGTCCCGGTGGTGCGCGTCTCCCAGTCCGCCGGCGGCCGCGTCCTGAGCAGCGCCCGCTGGGGTCTGGTGCCCCCGTGGGCCGCCGACCTCAAGGTGGGCGCCCGGATGATCAACGCCCGGTCCGAGACGGTCGCGGAGTCGAAGGCGTTCGCGCAGTCGTTCGCGAAGCGGCGCTGCCTCGTGCCCGCCGACGGCTGGTTCGAATGGAAACGCGGGGACGGCAAGGACAAGCAGGCGTATTTCATGACGCTCGGTGACGACGAGCCGTGCGTGTTCGCCGGCATCTGGACGGTGTGGGGGAAAGGTGACGACCGGGTGCTCACCTGCAGCATCATCACCGCGCCCGCCGTGGACGATCTGGCGCTCATTCACGACCGCATGCCGCTGATGCTGCCGCCGTCGCGGTGGGACGAGTGGCTGGCGGCACCCGTCGATGAGCGGCTGCTGGCCCCGACGCCGTCCGAGCACGTCGCGCGGCTGGAGCTCCGCCCGGTCGGCGCGCGCGTGGGTGACGTACGTAACGACGGCCGTGATTTGCTCGACCGCGTGCCGGCGCCGGCCCTGCGATCGAGTGACGTCGAGCCGATCGATCTGACCCTCTTTTAGGCTGTACGTCCATTTCCTCCCCGGCAGGTTTTGCCTATCCGCGTGAAAACTCTTGTATTTGCAGGTGTTTGTGCGATAGAACACAGCGCCGGTAGGTCAATGTCGGATGGGGGCATCCCGACGTTTTCCTGCCTTGTGTTCGTTTGACCCACGGGGGAGGTGGGTGTATGACCCGGGCGAGGATGCCACGCCCGCATGAGGTCGCTGCCGCCAAGCGTGATCCGCGTCTGTTGCGCGCGGTGCGCGAGCAACAGGGCGATGATGCCTGGCGGACCCGCGGCGCATGCCAGACAGTTGATCCGGAGACGTTCTTTCCGGCCCCGAGCGAGCCCGCCGACGCTGCCGTCGCGTTGTGCCGCACCTGCGACGTCCAAGGCGCATGCCTGGCCTGGGCGCTGGAGGTCGGCGACTGCCACGGTGTGTGGGGAGCGACCACACCGCGTGAGCGGCGTGCGATGCTCGTCGCATGGCGCAGCGACGCTCCACAACCCGCGTTGACGGGCCAGCCACAGGCAGCCGAGCACCGGATGGGCCCGATGGCATGCCTGCCGTTGGTGCCGATCCAGCGCGTGGGCCGGACCGCGACCGACCGGCGCGATCCGGTCGGCGCCGCCAGCGGCTGACCGACGGGCCGGCCGGCGCCCTTCCAGGCTCCCCGGCCGGCCCTTCTGCTCGTACACCGGCGGGCACTTCTGCTGCACGGGCGGGCCGTTCTGGTGCGCGGGTGAGCTCCTCTGCTGCGCCGGCGGGCTCTTCCGGTGTGCCGGTTGGTCGGCGGAGCAGGTCGCGGGCCAAGCGGTCGCTCGTCGGGCAGGAGGTCGAGACCCCGCACGGGGTCGCGCGCTTCTCGCTCGACGTCCCGGCGGGGTACACGGGGACGCTGCTCGTCCTGGGCCACGGCGCCGGCGGTGACGTCGACGCCGTCGACCTCGTGGCGGTCCGTGCCGCCGTGCTCGACGCCGGGGCGGCCGTCGCCATGGTGACGCAGCCCTACCGGGTCGCCGGCGCCCGCCGCCCACCGGCACCCGCCAGGCAGCTCGACGCCGCCTGGCTCGCCGTCGTCGCTGAGCTGCGCCGCAGGGTGGCGATCGACACCCTCGTCGTCGGCGGCCGGTCCAGCGGCGCCAGGGTCGCCTGCCGCACCGCGGCCGAGGCCGGCGCCGACCGCATCCTGGCGCTCGCCTTCCCGCTGCACCCGCCCGGCAAGCCGGACGTCACCCGCGCGGACGAGCTGCGCACGGGCGTGCCGACCCTCGTGCTCAACGGCGACCGGGACTCCTTCGGCGTGCCTTCGCCGGGCCCGGCGGTCCACGTCGAGGTGCTGCCCGGCGAGACCCACGCGCTGTCGAAGGCACCCGACCGGCTCGCCGCCATCGCCGTGGCGTTCGTCACCACCGCCGACCCGGCTCGTTGAACAGTGTGTGACCGGTGCAAACCGGACACGCTCTCCACACCGCGGACCGATGTCGTTCCGCAAACTCCCAGGCCCTTCCTGTTCCCGGTGGCCGGCCGGTCCCAATCCAAAAGGCCGGCCGCCGGGGCAGGCGGGTAGGAATTGCGGGGGTGGCGCGGTTGTTACACGGAGCGTGCGACGCTGCCGAGGCGTTGCCTGTGGAGGGAAGTCAACTCGTGGCAACACTTGAGCGCGAGGATCAACGCATCCGCGAGCTGCTGTTCAGCCCGTCGTGGCCGGCGGCGACGGACGCGGAGCCCGATCCGTCCTGGCAACCGATCGCCCGCGAGCGGTTGACGGGCGCCACAAACTCTGAAGTCACTCAGCAACTCGGCGTATCCTCGGCAGGACGGTCGAGGGTTGGAGTCGCACGAGTGGTCAGCAGCGAGAGCGCGGTGCAGCAGCGCATCCGGTTCGAGCACGACGCGTTGCCCTTCATCGATCAGCTGTATGCGGCGGCCCTGCGCATGACGCGCAACCCGGCCGACGCGGAGGACCTCGTCCAGGAGACGTTCCTCAAGGCGTATGCGGCGTTTCACCAGTTCGAGACGGGCACCAACCTCAAGGCCTGGCTCTACCGCATCCTGACCAACACCTACATCAACTCCTACCGTCGCCGTCAGCGCCAGCCCGTCCAGGCGCCCACGGAGGAGATCACCGACTGGCAGCTCGCCGAAGCCGAGTCGCACACGTCCAGCGGGCTGCGCTCCGCCGAGACCGAGGCCCTCGACCGGCTGCCCGACTCCGACGTCAAGGAGGCGCTGCAGTCGCTGCCGGAGGAGTTCCGGCTCGCCGTCTACCTCGCCGACGTCGAGGGCTTCTCCTACAAGGAGATCGCCGACATCATGAACACGCCCATCGGCACCGTGATGTCCCGTCTGCACCGCGGCCGGCGCAACCTCCGCCGTTCGCTCGAGACTTATGCTGCCGACCGGGGTTTCACCCGCACCCCGTCCGCTGAGCCGAGCGAGGTCTGAGTCCGATGAGCTGTGGAGACCCGCACGAGACAGACTGCGGCGCCGTCCTCGCCGAGGTGTATCTCTACCTCGACCTCGAGTGCACCGACGACCGCCGTTCGCTCATCCGCGACCACCTCGACGAGTGCTCGCCCTGCCTGCGCGAGTTCGGCATCGAGCAGGAGGTGAAGGCGCTCGTGGCCCGCTGCTGCGGCTCCGAGCTGGCCCCCGCCGACCTCAAGGACCGCCTCCGCTCCAAGCTTTCCGAACTGGTCGTCAACGCCGAAGCCCGCGAGCTCCGCACCGACTGACCCTCGTCCTCCACAACCCCGTGCGGTTCTGGCAGCCCCGGCCCCCGGAACCGCACGGCTCCCGCCCGCGCCCTTGGTAACCCGCGGGTCAATCGCGGTCGTGGCCCTCGTGATCGAAGTCGCGTAGCGGCTGTCCGGGCAGCCAGGGTCGTAACTATTCAGGTACTCCGAACGGATGAGGTCCCCCAGGTCGGAGCGTTGCGCCGGGAGCAATGCATCCGTCCACAGTGGATGACGAAACGTGACTTATCCGGGCATAACTATCGGCTCGCGGTCGGTCCGCTGATCGGCCGCACTCGCGGAGTCGCAGGTCAGCGCGATTCGGGGGGCACCTGAATAGTTACCCAGGGTCGTCCTTCGATCATGGTGGCTGTGGTGCTCGGCCGAGGGGTTCGGCATCCGGGTTGGGCTGTCCTGGTTGCTGTTCGCATGCGGGTCCGCTGATCCGTCCGGCCGCAGGTCAGGCCAGCGCGGAGGGCGGGTTCTTTCTGTCCAACTGGAGGCCGAACGCCAGGTGGCATGGCTGCGGCCGTGCCGTGCTGCCCCACTCGGATCGCTGAACTCGCACAGGCGGGTCTTGGTAGCCCGCGGGGCGATCGTGGCCGTGGTCGTCGTGATCGATGTCGCGTGGTGGCTGTCCGGGCGGCCAGGGTCGTCCTTCGATCATGGTGGCTGGGTGCTTGGCCGAGGGGTTGGGGCAATTCGGGTCGGCGTCCTGGCTGCTCTCCGCGTGCGGGTTCGCCGATCCTTCTGGCTGACAGGTCAGGCCAGCGCGGAGGTGGGGTTCTTCCCGCCCGGTTGGGGGGCCGGGCGCCAGGTGCCGTCGTTGAGGTCCGTGCCGTCGTTGCGGTGATGTTTCCCGGCCGCCGTCCTCGCATGGTCCAGCACTGTCGAGGGCGTCATTCGGTGCTTCCATACCGTCGTTGGCTCTCACAACCCACCCACATCACACCGACCGCCGACGCTGCGCTCGCCGCCGTGGTTCACGACCAGTGCTGCCCCCACTCTGATTGCCGAACTCGCACAGGCGGGTCTTGGTAGCCCGCGGGGCGATCGTGGTCGTGGTCGTCGTGATCGATGTCGCATGGTGGCTGTCCGGGCGGCCTGGGTCGTCCTTCGACCATGCTGGCTTGGTGCGTGGCCGGGGGGTTTGGCATTCGGGTTGGCTGTCCTGGTTGCTGTCCGCGTGTGGGACTTGGCCTCCGCCGTCGCGGTCTTCTCCGCGGGGCGGTCGGGGTCGTGGTTGGCGTGATCGAAGGCGTGTGGTGGCTGTGCGGGCGGCCAGGGGTGTCCTTGGATCACGGCGGGTGCGGGTGGTCGTCGAGTCTGGGGGTCAGCGGAGGCGGAAGACGGGGCCTCGGGGGGTGAAGAGGAGGCGGGTGGTTTCTGGGATGAGGAAGGCGTGTTCGCGGCGTACGCGGATGGGGTCGCAGTAGCCGTCGGTGATGATCAGGATCGGGGCGTCGGCGGGGAAGTCCGGGGCGCGTTCCAGGAGGTTGATGGCGGGCTGCAGGATGGTGCCGCCGCGGCCCTTCACCTTGACCCGGCCGGCGATGTCGGCGACGGGGAGGTAGCCGGCGTCGTACGCGGCCGCGTCGCAGAACACGACGCGGGCGGCCGGCACGTCGCGGGCGGTGGCGTAGGAGGCGATCGCGCCGAGGGCCTTGCCGAGCAGGGTGCGGTCCATCGAGCCGGAGGTGTCGAGCACGACGCCGAACGTGGCGTGGAAGGACTCCTCCTCGGGCCAGAGCCAGCCGGGCCGGGGGATGTGCGGCGTGGAGCTCTGGCGGCGGGAGGCGCGGGCGTAGGAGCGGCGCGGGGTGGGGGAGCGGACGTGCTCGGCGAACCAGTTGGCGAGCTGCGCGTCCCACGGCAGCGGCGGGTGGTCCAGGGCGCGGATCTCCTCGACCAGGCCGGACGGCAGGAGGCCGCGGCCGTTGGACTCGTGGAAGGCCAGGCCGGTCGCGAGGGCGCGGCGGTAGTACTCGTCGAGCTCGGTGCCGCGGTGGGTACGGCGGGCGTCGCTGAGGATGTCGCCCATGCCGCGGCCCCGCAGCGTGCCGAGGCGGCGCAGGCGGCGCAGGTCGGTGGCGATGAGGTCGTACACCTCCTCGGCGCCGGCGTCCTTGAAGCGCGGGTCGTACAGGACGCCTTCGGGTAGGTCGCCGACGGCCATCTCGACGAGCCAGCCGTTGATGACGTAGTCGGTGGCGACGTTCCACAGGTACGGGTCGCGATGCGCGATCCGGTCGCCGTGGCGCAGGGCGGCGTGCAGCATCTCGTGCGCGATGACGAAGCGGCGCTCCTCCGTGGTGAGCGGCGCGAGGGGGTTGACGTAGATCTCGGCGGCGGACGGGTCGACGGCGGCGACGCTGATCGACAGGTCGCGGGCCACGGCGACGTCGCTGACGATCGTGAAGCCCGCGGCCAGGCCGGCCAGCAGCGGGTACGACGAAACGAACCAGCGCCGGGCGACCTCCCACGCCTCGTCGATCTTGCGACCGGGGACCGGCCGCAGCGCCCCGGCCTCGTCGACGGCCTCGGCCGCGGCCTGGCCGAGGCCCAGGGCGAAGCGGTCCGGCCACGAGAGCGTGACAGCCGGAAGAGACGCAGCGGAAAACGTCGGGAGCGATGCGGGCGGCACGAGGTCGGGGCCGGCGCCGCCCGCGGAACAGCCGGACAGGCCGGAAGGAATGCCGGAGATCCGCCAGCGCTCGGCGAGCTGCTCCTCGAAAGCGGTCGGCAGCGGCGGCAGCAGCACCGGAGGGCGGCCGAGCCGCAGCTCCGCCTGGAACCGGGCCACGACAACGCAGCGCGCGACGGCAAGCTCGGTGTCGGGCGGTGAAGCGGCATCCGCCGGCCCGAGGCAGAGGTGGCCGAAGCCGAGGTGCAGCGCGCAGTGCGCGAACACCCAGACCCACTCGTCGGGCTCCAGCGGCGAGTGCTTGTTGGCGATCACCGTGCCGTCGGCGTAGACCCGGGCGTGGCCGCGGTCGCGGATCAGCTGCGTGTCCTCCGCCCACTGCATCCGCAGCGCCCGCGGGTCGTTGCCGGTCGGGTCGCTGGCGAGGGCGCGGAACATGGGGTTGCCGGACACGGCGGACCAGGCGTGCTGGGCCGCCTCCAGCCGCCGGTCGACCTTCCTGGCGCCACGAGCGGCGGCACCACGAGCGGCGGCGCCGCGGGTGGCGCTCATGCCCGGGCGGCGACGAGGCGCGGCAGGTCGCGGGTCACCTCGACCAGGAACCACGCGGGCAGCGCGGGCATCCCGGACTCGTCGGCGGCGATGACGAGCTGCGCGCACTCCAGCGAGATCTCGGCCAGCTCGACCAGCAGGCCCTTGGCCCGCACCGAGAAGCGGCGCACGGACGGCGACGCGTGCTCGCGGCTGGCCGGCAGGTCCTTCACGAGCCGGGCCCGGAAGGCCTCGGCGAAGAAGTACAGCAGGTCGCGGTCGGTCGGGTCGCGGGGCCAGGACGCGTCGCCGCGGACGATGGCGTCCAGGCCGTAGCGGTGGCGGACGGTCTTGACGTACGCGCAGAACGCCGACGCGTGCGAGGGCGTCAGCGTGCCGGCGGTGAGCACCCGGAGAAGGTCCTCGTCGATGTCCTGGCCGAAGGAGAGCAGCGCGTCGGAGAGCATGTGCCAGGAGCGCGGGGTCGAGAACGGCTCCTCGGTCTTCGGCGGCTTGGACCAGAGGTGGTCGGGCCGCTGGGTGAGGTAGTCGGTCACCCACTCGTGCAGGCCGGCGCCGGCCGCCCACAGCAGCCAGTCGTCGGCGCTCGCCCGCAGGTGTACGTGGATGAGCCGGTTGAGCAGAGCGGACGCCATCGGCCGGGCGAGCGCGTTGTCGGAGGCCCGGTTGCCGGCGCCGATCACGATCGATCCGGCGGGCAGCTCGTACGAGCCGATCCGCCGGTCGAGGATGAGGGAGTAGAACGCCTTCTGCACCTCGGGCGAGGCGGAGTTGAGCTCGTCGAGGAAGAGGCAGTAGGGCTCGTCGCGGGCGATCGACTCCGGTGGCGCGAAGCGGCTGCGGCCGTCGCGCAGCTCGGGCACCCCGATGAGGTCCTCGGGCGCCAGCTGCGTGCCGATGAGGGTGACGCAGTCCAGCCCGAGGGCCGCCGCGAACTCCTTCACCAGCGAGCTCTTGCCGATGCCGGGCTGACCCCACACGAAGACGGGCCGCACCACCGCGACATGCAGCAGCACGCCGGGCAGTCCCGCCGGGGTCACCGTGATGGTCGATTCCACGGGGCCATGATGCGTTCGCCGTACAGTCGAGCGCGACCGGGTTTCGCGCGGATATGCTGCGGTTCGCAATCCGACGTCAAAGGAGACCGGGATGTCCGACGAGATCCGTGCCGAGATGGTGGCCAACGTCTGGAAGATCACCACTGAGGTCGGTGCCGAGGTCAGCGAGGGCGACACCCTCGTGATCCTGGAGTCGATGAAGATGGAGATCCCCGTCGTCGCCGAGTCGGAGGGCACGGTCAGCCAGATCGCCGTCAACGAGGGCGACGTGGTGCAGGAGGGCGATCTCATCGCCGTGATCGGGTGACGCGGCAGCCGCCGCTGGTCCGGCGGGCGGACCCGGAGGACCACGCCGGCGTCGCGCGGCTGACGGTGGCGGCGTATCGCGCCGACGGCCAGCTCGACGACGAGCACGGCTATGCCGACGTGCTGGCCGACGTGACGACCCGGGCGGCGCACTGCGAGATTCTGGTCGCCGCCGATGGTGATGTACTGCTGGGCGCGGTCGCGTTCGTGCTGCCCGGCACCCGGTATGCGGAGCTGTCGCGCCCGGGCGAGGCCGAGTTCAGGATGCTGGCCGTCGATCCGGCGGCGCAGCGGCGGGGGGTGGCGCGGGCGCTGGTCCGTGCCTGCATCGACCGCGCGACCGTCCTCGGCTGCGGGTCGATGGTGATCTGTACGCGGGACCGCAACAGCGCCGCGCTGGCGCTCTACGACACCTTCGGCTTCGTCCGCGAGCCGGCGCTGGACTGGACGCCGGTCGAGGGCGTCACACTGCTCGGCCTGCGCCTGAAGCTGCCGACCACCGCGACCTGAGCCCCGCGGCGCGGGCCGGCCGCCGCGCAATCACCGCGACCCGGGGCCGGCGGCGCGGGTCGGCGGCTGCCGACCACCGCGACCCGGACGTCACTCGCCGGCGGCCGCCAGGCGCATCAGGTCCTCGGCGACCACCAGGGTCGCCTCGCGGCGGTCCTGGGGGCTGAGGTCGTCGTGCCCGCGGAGCACGAAGTGGCCCGCGTGGATCGTGAAGATGGCCATGGCCCGGCGCAGCTGCTGGACCGTGGACTCCGCCGGGTCCATCAGGAAGCCGAAGACGCGCTCCATCTGACCCTTCATGAGCTTGCCCGCGGGCAGCGTGTTGATGAGCGTCTGGTTGCGCTCGAAGAAGCGGATCACGTGCTCGTGCTTGGCGACGTCGTGCAGCACGAAGTACCGCTGAAGGAACTCGATCCGCGTCGCCTCCGTGCGCGGCTGCGCCTCCGCCCACTCCATCAGCGCGTCGACGGCCGCGATGCGGTGCTCGATGAGGCTGTTGACGATGTCGTCCTTGGTCGGGAAGTGGTAGTAGAGCGCGGCCTTGGTGACGCCGAGCTTCTCCGCGATCTCCCGCAGCGAGGTCTTGTCGTAGCCGTCCTCGATGAACATCTCCAGGGCGACCCGCTGGATGTGCGCGCGCACGTCCTCGGTCTCGGCGTCGTCGGTCCGGATCCGGTTCCGCCCCCGCACGACCCGCGCTGCTGCCTGCTGGTTCTGCTCCATCGGGACCATCCTACGTGAACTGACTTGACGAGCGGCTAGTACGAACTTACCGTACGGCTAGTAAGTCAACTAGCCGGCCGACAAGTAAGGTGTGCCACGATGTCTGACAAGCGCCTCAGGGTCGTTCTGCCAGGACTGCTCATGGCGATGCTCCTGGCGATGCTCGACAACGTGATCGTCGGCACCGCGATGCCCCGCATCGTCGGTGACCTGGGCGGCGTCGACCACCTGTCGTGGGTCGTCACCGCGTATGTCCTCGGTTCGACGGTGTCCACGCCGATCTGGGGCAAGCTCGGCGACCTGTACGGGCGGAAGACGGTCTTCCTGACCTCGATCGTGCTGTTCCTGCTCGGCTCGGTGCTGTGCGGCTTCGCCCAGGACATGCCGCAGCTGATCGGCTTCCGCGCGTTCCAGGGCCTCGGCGCCGGTGGTCTCATGGTCGGCGCGATGGCCGTCCTCGGCGAGCTCGTGTCGCCGCGCGAGCGCGGCAAGTACCAGGGCCAGTTCGCCGCGGTCATGGCGGTCGCGATGGTCGGCGGCCCGCTCGTCGGCGGCTTCATCACCGACCACGCCGACTGGCGCTGGGCGTTCTTCGTCAACCTGCCGCTCGGCGGCGCGGCGCTGGCGCTGCTCGCGTTGAAGCTCGACATGCCGAAGAAGCGCACCGAGCACCGGATCGACTGGCTCGGCGCGGCCCTGCTCTCGGCCGGCGTCACCGCGCTGGTCCTGATCACCACGTGGGGCGGCAACCAGTACGCGTGGGGCTCCGCGCAGATCGCCGGCCTGGCCGCCCTGGCCGTGGTGTCGCTGGCCGCGTTCATGGTCGTCGAGCGGCGCCACCCGGAGCCGATCCTGCCGCTGGCCATCTTCCGCAACCGCAACTTCAGCCTGGTCGCGGGCATCGGCTTCCTGGTCGGGTTCGCCATGTTCGGCGCGATCACGTTCCTGCCGCTGTACCAGCAGATCGTGCAGGGCGCCTCGGCGACCAACTCCGGTCTGCTCCTGCTGCCGATGATGGGCGGCCTGCTGGTGACCTCGCTGGTGGCCGGCCAGATGATCACCAGGACCGGCAAGTACCGGATCTTCCCGGTGATCGGCGGGTTCGTCATGATCGTGGCGATGGTCCTGCTGTCGCGGCTGGACTCGGACACCTCGAAGACCGAGTCGGCGATCTACATGGCCGTCCTCGGCCTGGGTATGGGCTTCCTGATGCAGACCTCGATGCTCATCGCGCAGAACAGCGTGGAGCTCAAGGATCTGGGCGTGGCGAGCAGCACCTCGACGTTCGCCCGCTCGATCGGCGGCGCGTTCGGCGTGGCGGCGTTCGGCGCGATCTTCAACCACCGGCTGCACAACCTGCTCGCGGAGAAGGTCGGCGACCAGGCGGCGGACCAGCTCGCCGGCGGCGGTGGCGGCGGCGCCTCGATCGGCCCGGCGACGCTCGGCCAGCTGCCCGCCGGGGTGCGCACCGCGGTGATCGACGCGATCGCCGGCGCGACGTCCAGCGTGTTCCTCTGGGCGATCGCGGCGACGGTGCTGGTGCCGCTGCTCGCGATCTTCATCCGCGAGGTCGCGCTGCGCGGCGGCCCCGAGGCGCCCACCGAGCAGGCGGAGAGCACGCTGGTTGCGCAGGAGGGCTAGTTTCGCGCACGCTGTGCGCGAAGTTGCTCCGAAAACTGGCGTCTGGTGCGCGAAGCTGCCAAACTTTGAGCAGTAACGCGCATCAGACGCCAGCACATAGAGGAGTAGCCGTGACCGAGCAGCCCGGTGCCGGGATGCAGGCGGACATCGCCGAGCAGCCGGCCGTGTTCGCGAGGCTCGTCGACGAGCAGGCGGGCGCCATCGCCGCCGTCGCCGAGCGGATCGCGCAGTGGCAGCCCCGCAACGTGATCTTCACGGCGCGCGGCACGTCGGACCACGCCGCGCTGTACGCGGCGTACCTCACCGAGATCCGCCTCGGCATCCCCGTCGGCCTTGCCTCGCCGTCGGCGATGACGCTCTACGGCGCCCGCCCCGACCTGCGCGACACGCTCGTCGTCGGCGTCAGCCAGAGCGGCGGCTCGCCCGACCTGCGCGAGGTGCTGCGGGTCGCCGGCGAGCAGGGCGCGCACACCCTCGCCGTCACCAACAACGCCGAGTCGCCCCTGGCCCAGGTCGCCGAGCTGCACGTCGACGTCGTCGCCGGGCACGAGATCGCGGTCGCCGCGACCAAGACCTACACCGCGGAGCTGCTCGCGCTGCTCATGCTGGTCGAGAGCATCAAGGGCGGCGGCACGCTGCCCGCCGAGGAGTTCGCCGCGCTGCGGGAGCTGCCCGGCCACGCGGAGCGCGTCCTCGCCGACGACACCGCCGCCGACCTCGCCGCCCGCTACCGGTTCGCGGACCGGATCGTGACCACGGGCCGCGGCTACGCGTACCCGACGGCGCGCGAGACCGCGCTCAAGCTGATGGAGACGTCCTACGTGGCCGGTCTCGCGTTCTCCGGCGCCGACCTGCTGCACGGCCCCCTCGCGATGGCCGACCCCGACGTGCCGGTCCTCGCCGTCGTCGGCGGCGGCCCCGCCGGCGCGTCGATGCGCGACGTCGTCGGCCGGCTCGGCGAGCGCCGCGCCGACGTGGTCGTCTTCGGCCCGTCGAAGGTCGACGGCGCAGCCGGCTGGGTGCCGACCCCCGAGGTCGACGAGCGCTACGCACCGCTGCTGGACATCCTGCCGCTGCAGCGCCTCGCCCTGTCTCTCGCCCTGCACCGGGGCGAGAACCCTGACGCGCCGCGCGGCCTCAAGAAGGTGACGGCGACGCTGTAACGGCGACATCGACGACGGCGGGGCGGCCTTCGCGCAGCGCCCGCGTCTCGAACGCCACCGGGGGCCGGTCACCGACCAGGATCTGGTAGGTCGGCCGGCTCCCGGACAGGTTCAGCAGCTCGAACGAGAAATTGCAGCGGTACGCCCCGCCCGTCGCCGCCAGTACACCGGCCGCCAACGTCGTCACGGCGACCACCTTGCCCTCCTGATCAGCCACCTTCACCGTCGCCCCGGAGGCGACGTCCGGCACCGGGGCGAGGCACGGGGTGCCCGGGACGCCGGTCGCCGCGCCCGCCACGCTCACGTAGCCGTGCAGCTGGAACCCGTCAGGCTTGCTGGTCTCGTCGGCGCGGCCCACCCACCCGCAGCCGCCGAGGGTGAGCACGAGGACAAGGGCAGGCAACAGGCGACGCACGGGCCCACCATAGTCTGTAACGGTGTCGACCCTGCGTGACCTCGTCGAGGAGCACACCTCCCTCGCGCCCGAGGACATCGAGCACCTGCACCGCCTCGCCGGCGACTGGCAGATCGTGTCCGACCTGTCCTTCGCAGACCTGCTCATGTGGGTCCCGATCGCGGACCGCGGCGAGTTCCTGTGCGTCGCGCAGGTGCGGCCGACGACCGCCCCGACCGCCTATCAGGACGACCAGGTCGGCCGGGTCGCCGGCGGACCCGAGGTGGCGCACCTCGCGATCGTCCGGGCGCAGGGCAGGATCTGGCGGGAGGGGGATCCCGTCTGGTACGGCGACATGCCCGCCCGCCACGAGGCGATCCCGGTCCGCCGCCGGGGCGAGACGCAGGTCATCGCCGTCGTCGGCCGGGACACCAACCTCAGCACCGCCCGGACCCCGGCGCAGCTGGAGCTCAACTACCTGACCACCGCCGACGACCTGGCGCAGATGATCGCCGACGGCACGTTCCCGCCGCCGCGGCACCCGGGCGAGACCACCAGCGCCCCGCGCATCGGCGACGGCCTGGTCCGCCTCGACGCGTCCGGCAAGGTCACCTACGCCAGCCCCAACGCGCAGTCGGCGTACCGGCGGCTCGGGCTCGCCGCGCACCTCGTGGGCGAGAGCCTCGCCGAGATCACCGGGCGGCTCTGCGACGACCCCCTCGAGGGCAAGGACGCCACGGACCGGGTCCACTCGGCGCTGCGCGGCGACGCGCCCGCCCGCAAGGAACTGGAGGCGCGCGGCGCGACCGTGCTCATGCGGGCGCTGCCGCTGATGCCGGCGGGCGTGCCGATCGGGGCGCTCGTCCTGGTCCGCGACATCACCGAGGTCCGCCGCCGCGACCGGCAGCTCATGACGAAGGACGCGACGATCCGGGAGATCCACCACCGGGTCAAGAACAACCTGCAGACCGTCGCCGCGCTGCTGCGGCTGCAGGCCCGCCGGGTCGGGGTCCCGGCCGCCCGGCACGCGCTGGAGGAGTCGGTGCGGAGAGTCGCCTCCATCGCCCTGGTGCACGAGACCCTCTCGATGTCGGCGTCGGACACCGCGGACGAGGCGGTCGAGTTCGACGGGATCGTGGACCGGGTCGCGGCCGCGGCCGTCGAGGTGGCCGCCTCCGACTTCACCGTGGCGTTGCGCCGGGACGGCGACTTCGGCGTGCTGCCCGCGGAGATCGCCACGCCGCTCGTCATGGTCCTCAACGAGCTGCTGCAGAACGCCGTGGAGCACGCGTTCGAGCCGCGGGGTGAGCACGACCCGGAGGTCGTCGTCTCCGTGCACCGCTTCCGCAAGCAGCTGCACGTCACCGTCGCCGACAACGGCCGGGGCCTGCCCGACGGGTTCGACCTGGACAGCAGCGAGCGGCTCGGGCTGCAGATCGTGCGGACGCTCGCGACGGGGGAGCTGCGCGGCACGATCGAGCTGCGCACCCGGGCCGGCGGCGGCACGGAGGCTGTGATGGTCGTCCCGCTGGCGAAACGCTGAAACCTACCGCACTGTGGGACCGCCGGCCATTGCCGGTCGGCGGCCTGCCCATTCCGGTCTGTATTTCCTATCGGCTGAGTCTTCTTTGGGTTACGTCCCGGTGACGCGGGTTTGAGACAACCCTCACGCCGACGTGGCGTAAGGACCGGTCGACGTGGAAGACTGCACCCTATGCACGCTGCTTCTCTGCGGCTCGTCAGCCGCCGACACGTCGACTACGGTCGCGTGCGCAGCGCCATGTGTCCGGCTTGCTGAACGCCGCCCGTTAATTCTTTCTTCGGGCGCGCGACTCGCGCCGGATTCTTCATGACATTGACGTCATCCATCGCGCATCTTCCGCGATAGGCCGGCGCAGGCTCGCGTGCTCTCAACCCTGAGAGGACGCCGACATGACGGTGAACACCGTCCCGGCAGACAACGCCGCACCCGCTCCCCGTCCTGCCGCCCGCGGCGCTCGGGCCGGAGCCGGTGGGCGCCCTCGCGGCGAGGGGCAGTGGGCGCTCGGCCACCGGGAGCCGCTCAACCCCAACGAGCGCAGCAAGAAGGACGACAACCCGCTCAACGTCCGGGCCCGCATCGAGTCGATCTACGCGCACCGCGGCTTCGACTCGATCGACCCCGCTGACCTGCGCGGACGGTTCCGCTGGTTCGGGCTGTACACGCAGCGCAAGCCCGGCATCGACGGCGGCCGGACCGCGATCCTCGAGCCCGAGGAGCTCGACGACAAGTACTTCATGCTGCGCATCCGCAGCGACGGCGGCCAGCTGAGCCTCGCCCAGCTGCGCACGATCGCGTCGATCGCCACCCGCTTCGCCCGCGACACCGCCGACATCACCGACCGGCAGAACATCCAGCTGCACTGGATCCGCGTCGAGGACGTCCCGCAGATCTGGCGGGAGCTCGAGGCCGTCGGCCTGTCCACGACCGAGGCCTGCGGCGACACCCCGCGGGTCGTGCTCGGCAGCCCGATCGCCGGCGTCGCGGAGAGCGAGGTGCTCGACCCGACCGAGGCGATCAACGAGATCACCGAGAAGTACGTCGGCGACCCGACGCTGTCCAACCTGCCGCGCAAGTTCAAGACCTCGATCTCGTGGCTGCCGGACACCCCGTACGAGGCGAACGACGTCTCCTTCGTCGGCGTGATCCACCCGGAGCACGGCCCCGGCTTCGACCTCTGGGTCGGCGGCGGCCTGTCGACGAACCCGATGCTGGCGGTGCGCCTCGGCGTGTGGGTGCCGCTGCACGAGGTCGTCGACGCGTGGCACGGCGTCATCCAGATCTTCCGCGACTACGGGTACCGCCGCCTGCGCAGCCGCGCCCGGCTGAAGTTCCTCGTCGCCGACTGGGGCGCGGCGAAGTTCCGCGAGGTGCTGGAGACCGAGTACCTCAAGCGCCCGCTGATCGACGGCCCGTCGCCGGAGCTGCCGGAGAAGCCGATCGACCACATCGGCGTGCACAAGCAGTGGGACGGCAAGTACTTCGTCGGCGCCGCGCCCATCGCGGGCCGCAGCTCCGGCGCCCAGCTCGCCAAGGTCGCCGACCTCGCCGAGCGGTTCGGCAGCGACCGGGTGCGGCTCACCCCGTATCAGAAACTCATCGTCCTCGACATCGCCGAGGCCGACACCGAGGCGGTCGTGCTGGGCCTGCGCGAGGCCGGGCTGGAGGCCCGACCGTCCACCTGGCGGCGCAGCACGATGGCCTGCACGGGCATCGAGTTCTGCAAGCTGGCGATCGTGGAGACCAAGGCCCGCGCCGCGGAGCTCATCGAGCACCTCGAGGCCAAGGTCGCCGAGCTCGACGCCGACATCTCCATCCACCTCAACGGCTGCCCCAACGCCTGCGCCCGCACGCAGGTGGCCGACATCGGCCTCAAGGGCATGCTCGTGCGCGACGACGCCACCGGCGACATGGTCGAGGGCTTCCAGATCCACCTGGGCGGCGGCCTGGGCATGGCGGCGGGGCAGAACGCCGGCTTCGGGCGCAAGCTCCGCGGCCTGAAGACCACCGCCGCCGACCTGCCCTCGTACGTCGAGCGGGTCGCCAACCACTACCTCGCCGGCCGTTCACAGGGCGAGTCCTTCGCCCGCTGGGTGATGCGGGCTCCTGAAGAGGAGCTCCGATGAGCGAACGGATGGCTCCTCTGTACTGCCCGTACTGCGGGGACGAGGACCTACGACCGCACGAAGAGACCCACGGCGCTTGGGAGTGCCGCAGCTGCGCACGGGTCTTCTCACTGAAATTCCTGGGGCTCGCGGCACGAATGTTGGAGGCGAAGCGATGAGCACAGCCGTTGCACGTACCCGAGAAGAGTCCATCGCCCTGGCCAAGGAGGCGTCGGCCCAGCTGGAGGGCAAGACCGCCGACAAGATCGTGGAGTGGGCCGCCGCTGAGTTCGGCGACCGGTTCTGTGTGACCAGCTCGTTCGCCGACGCCGTGCTCGCCCACGTCGTGTCGAAGGTCGTGCCCGGCGTGCCGGTCATCTTCCTCGACACCGGCCTGCACTTCGCCGAGACGCTCCGCGTGCGCGAGGTCGTCCAGCGGACCCTCCCGGTGACGGTCCGCTCGATCCGCCCGCGGCAGACCGTCGCCGAGCAGGACGCCGAGTTCGGGCCGCGGCTCTACGCCCGCGACCCCGACGAGTGCTGCTTCCTGCGCAAGATCGAGCCGCTGGAGCGGGCCCTCGAGGACTACGACGCGTGGGCCGCCGGCCTGCGCCGCGACGAGTCGCCGAGCCGCGCCAACACGCCGATCGTGAGCTTCGAGCAGGCCCGCAGCAAGTTCAAGGTCTCGCCGCTGGCGCAGTGGACGCAGGCCGACGTCGACGCGTACATCTCCCGCTACAACGTCCCGGTGAACGCC
Source organism: Dactylosporangium sp. NPDC006015 (assembly GCF_040614215.1). Lineage (NCBI taxonomy): Bacteria > Bacillati > Actinomycetota > Actinomycetes > Micromonosporales > Micromonosporaceae > Dactylosporangium > Dactylosporangium sp. NPDC006015. The sequence goes on along the minus strand of NZ_JBEXUD010000029.1, from coordinate 69,573 downwards.
CTCATGCGGCAGGGGTACGCCTCCGTCGGCTGCTGGCCGTGCACCCGGCGGACCCCTCCCGGCGGCGACCCGCGCGGCGGGCGCTGGCCGATGTTCGACAAGACCGAGTGCGGTCTCCACACCGGGTGAAGGTTCGTAGTGCGAAGCATGGGGGGTGTGGGGTGGCGCAGCCCCCCTCGGAACCGCCGGCGAAGCCGGGGGAGCTAGTAACAGCTGTCTTACTGGTGGCGCACGGGTCCTCCGACCCGCGGGCGGCGGCTTCGACGAGAGCCCTCGCCCGCGCGGTCGCGGCCCAGCGCCCGGGGCTGGACGTCCGGACGTCGTTCCTCGACCATGCCGGCCCCCGTCCGGACGCTGTACTGCTCGACATGCAGCGGCTCGGTCATCGTTCGGCGGTTGTCGTACCGCTGCTGCTGACCTCGGCGTTTCACGGCCGGATCGACCTGCCGGCGGTCATCGACCGGGCGGTCTCCAGCGGTCTGTCCATGCGGGTGTACGTCACGGACGTGCTCGGACCGGTCGGCGGCGTCGTGCCGCCGCTCCTCGTCGCCGCGCTGCGCCGGCAGCTTCCCGCGGTCGAGGCGGACGGGGTCGTCATGATCGCCGCCGGTACCCGCGACGACCTGGCCAGGCACACCGTCGACCTGGCCGCCGCCGAGCTCGGGCGGACGCTCGGGCTGCCGTGCCGTGCGGCGTTCGCCTCCGGGTCGCCGGTCACCGGCGCGGTCGCGGTGTCGGCGCTGCGGGCAGCCGGCTGCGCGCGGGTGGCGGTCTCCTCGTACTTCCTGGCCCCGGGCAAGCTGCACGAGGCCGCCGTCGCCTCCGCCGTGTCCGCGGGCGCCCTCGAACCGGCCGCGCCGCCCCTCGGTCGCGCGCTCGACCTGGCCCGGCTCGTCGTCGCCAGGATCGGCCGGGTGTCCCCGGAGACCGTGGATCTCGCTGCCTGAAGGTGGCCTTGGAACCCGGCGGCTACCGTGGACGTATGCAGATGACATGCCCGAAGTGCCGCGGCGAGATGCGGCAGTACGAGCGCAGCGGTGTCACCATCGACCAATGCCTGGAGTGCCGGGGGATCTTCCTCGACCGCGGTGAGCTGGAGAAGATCACCGACGCGGAGAACGCCTGGCGTGGGCGTCAGCAGCAGCCGGGCGCCCCCGGTGTCCCGCCCGGCACCCCCGGATTCCCGCCGCCCGGCTCGCCGCAGGCATACCCGCAGCAGCCCGCCTATGGCCAGCAGCCGTACGGCCAGCCGGTGCACGGTCAGCCGGTGTACGGCCAGCCTGGATACGGGCAGCCAGCCTATGGTCAGCCCGCATATGGCCAGCCGCACCACCCGCAGCAGCACGGCCACTATGGTCACTATGGGCATCACAAGAAGCGCAAGAAGCACCACCGCGAGAGCTTCTTCGAGGAGCTGTTCGACTAGCCACACCGTCCGGGTCGCCTGCGGAAACGGCTGATCTCGCGCTTGGTGGCCGAGGGCTACCTTGGGGGTATGCAGATGACATGCCCGAAGTGCCGCGGCACGATGCAGCAGTACGAGCGCAGCGGCGTCACCATCGAACAGTGCCTGGAGTGCCGGGGAACGTTCCTGGACCGCGGCGAGCTGGAGCGGCTGATCGACGTCGAGTCCGCCGCCATGCGCAACCAGGGATACCCGCCCGGCTACCCGCCGCCCGGATACGGCCAACCGCCCTACGGCGCCCCCGGCTACGGCGGTTACGGTCAGCCCGGCTACCCGCCGCCCGGATACGGGCAGCCCTACTACGACGGCCCGAACTTCCCGCCGCCCGGCCCCAACGACCCCCATTATCGTGGGTAGGCAGATTGGTCGTGGCCCGCACGTGAAACGCCCCGGCGCATCGGCCGGGGCGTTTTCGTCTTCGCTGCTGCTCGGGTGTTCGATGCGCTTTAGGCTTGGGTGCGCTTCGGTGCCGGGCTGCGTTTTTTATGGTGCTGTTATGGCTCAGGCTATGCGGAGTGAGCGCGGACCCGCAGGCCGCCGCGACGCTTCATCAAACGACGCTCGTCTTCGCTCATTCCGCCCCAGACGCCTGCGTCCTGACCGGAGTCGAGTGCCCACTGCAGGCAGTCGCTGGTCACGGAGCAGCGCTGGCAGACCGCCTTCGCCTGCTCGACCTGCAGCAACGCCGGGCCCGAAGTTCCGATGGGGAAGAACAGCTCCGGGTCCTCGTCGCGGCAGAGGGCATGGTGGCGCCAGTCCGACATGGCGGCAACACTCCTTGTTGTTTTCGCGGATCGTTGTTAGTGATTCCCTATGTGCATCTCGCGTAACGTCTCGGCTAGGCGGAGCCTGAAGATCCGTAACGCGTGTGCGGGCAACGCTCAGTGTTCGTATCGCTTGTGAATGCTTTCACGAACTACCGCGATGTCAAGGGGTCCAAACCAAGAAAATCCAAGTCGGTGAGCAAGCTCACGCACTGTTTGTCCGATTTTATTGCGTTTAGGGACCCTGAATCGCAACAGTCAGTTACCAATGTAGTACGGTTCGGTCAACGATCGGAGGGGTTTCGGAGATGCGGTCGCGGTGTCTCTGTCGCGACTCTCTGCAACTTTCTCCCCCTTCGGTGGACGACCGCCGGGAGTGACTCAACACACTACGCGTAACGCTCCCGGCACGGACGCGAAATCCAACTTGTCGCACTCTCCGAGGTACTCCCCGTCGACCTGGAAAGCGATCGGTTTGGCGGCGGTGAGCGTGAACCCGGCAAGATCGTGCATCCGCAGCACCTGCTTGCCCTTCAAGTCGGCGCCGCGAACCAGCTGCGCCATCGTCCGGGCCGTGCTCCCGGCCTGCATCTGCAGCAGGCCCAGCACGTCGAGCCCCGTGTCGAACGAGGCACGCGGATTCGGATCCACCGGCCGCTCGCCGATGTATGTCCATGGTGCAGTGTTCTGCACCAACATCCACGTTAGCCCGGACTTGGCAGGTTCGCCCGGGAGCTCGAGCGTGAGCAGCGGCACCCGGCGGTTCGTCGTCACGTATTGCTGCGCGATCGACCGGAAGTACAGCCACGGCGTCGACGTCGAACCGCGGTGCCGGGCCTGATCCACGCGCCGTACAACCTCCGCATCAAGGCCCATACCGGCGCAGAACGTGAAATACCGGTCGTCGGCGCGGCCGAGGCCGACGATCCGCTCCCGCCGGTCCCGCAGCGCCTCAAGAATCGCGCCGGTGCCCTCGGCCCAGTCGCTCGGCAGCCCGAGCGCCCGCGCGAACACGTTCGTGGAGCCACCCGGCACGACCGCGAGCGCCGGGCGCTCCTGCGCGCGCCCCTCGGCCGGGCCGGCGTCGAAGGTCATCAAACCGTTGACCGCCTCGTTGACCGTACCGTCGCCTCCGAGCGTCACGACGAGGTCGAAGCGCTCCCGGGCGGCGTCGCGCGCCAGCTCCACGCCGTGGCCTTTGCGCTGCGTGTATGCCACCTCCAGGTCGACCTGGCTGCGCAGCGCACGCACCAGGATGTCCCGTCCGCGCTCGGTGGTGGTCGTCGCGTTCGGGTTGACGACCAGGAGGGCTCGCATGGGCGGCACTGTACCCGCTCTCCCGCGCGCTAAGGTGAGGTGCACGGGAGAGGGCCGACTGAAGGGAATGCCAGGTGAGCGGCCAGCGGAGCGGCTCGGGTCGCGAGCCACGCAATGCAGGGTCGGCTCGGGCTGACGCCGGAGGCGGCGACGCGAGCGGCGCGGTGACGTCGGAGCGGGAGCCGGCGACCCTGCGGTGGGCGGTGCGGCTGCTGTTCGCGGAGGGCGTCGGGCTGGCCCTGCTCACGCTGGTGATCGTCTATCTGGATGTCACCAGCAAGTCGACGTTCCTCGCCACGGCGCTGTCCTTCACCGGCTACCTGGCGCTCATGACCCTGCTGTTCCTGGGGATCGCCGTCGCGCTGCACCGCCGTCAGCGATGGGCCCGCGGCCCGGGGATCGTCACGCAGATGCTGCAGATGCCGATCGGCTGGACGATGCTCACCCACGGCCAGCCTTACATCGGGGCGCCGCTCTTCGCGCTGGGGCTCGCCGGGGCGATCCTGCTGTTCGCCCCGTCGACGCGGATCGCGCTCGGCATCCGCTGAACGTACGACCTGTGGCGTTGCTGGTCCCGCCGATGGCAGGCGTGACTTACGCTCGGTGGTCGTGACGGTCGCACCCGCCTATCAGGTCCTCGCCGACCGGCTCCGCGTGGAGATCATGTCCGGTCAGCTCCTACCCGGTGCCCGGCTGCCGACGGAGCCGCAGCTCTGTGAGCAGTCCGGGCTGAGCCGGTCCACCGTCCGCGAGGCGCTCCGCCTGCTGAGCAGCCAGCACCTGATCGTCACCACCCGAGGTGTCAACGGCGGCAGCTTCGTCGCCGAGCCCGACGCCCGCACGCTCGGCGAGTCCCTCACCGACGGCATCGGGCTGCTACTGGCCAGCGGCGCCGTCAAGGGCGACGACTTCCTCGAGGTCCGCCGGATGCTCGAGGTCCCCGCCGCCGGCCTCGCCGCCGCCCGCCGCGAGCCGTGCCATCTGCGCGACCTCGAGGCCGCGATGTTCGACCCCGAGACCGCGACCCTCGACGAGCGCATCGCCGCGCACTCGGCGTTTCACCTGGCTGTCGCCGCCGCGTCGGGCAACACGCTGCTCTGCCTGATGGTGCGTCCGCTGTACACCGTGAGCGACCGCAAGGCCGCCGCACACAACGCCCCGTTGCCGATGTGGAGGATCATCGACCGGGATCACCGTGCGCTGCTGGCGGCCATCGGGGACCAGGACATCGAGCTCGCGATGGAGATCGCCCGCGGGCACATCGACCACGTCAGGCCGGCGGAGCTCCCGCCGGAGCACGCCCGCACCCCGGTCCCCGGAGTCGCCGCCCTGAAGGAGCGCCCTCTGTAGGCGCTGGTTCCGGTGGCCCGGTCCTACTTCAGGCGGCCCCTTTGGTCCGGGCCTACTTCGGGAGGCCCCTTTGGTCCGGGCCTACTTCGGGCGGCGCTTGGTCAGGCGGATCCGCGCCTGGAGGCCGTCGACCGACGCCGACACCTCGTCGGCGAGCGCGCTGAGCACCTGCCACGCGAAGGACTCGCCCCCGGGCAGCCGCTCCGTCGGCGACCCGAGCGGCACCGACGTCTCGACCGTCAGCGCGTCCGCGGTGACCGTGAACCGGCAGGCCAGCTCGACCGTGTCGCCGAGCTGCGGCGTCTCGCTCGCCACCGCGAGCAGCATCGCGCACGCCTCGTCGACGGCGATGCGCAGGTCTTCGATCTCGTCGAGCGTGAACTGCAGGCGTGCCGCGAGACCCGCGGTCGCGGTGCGCAGCACCCCCAGGTAGGCGGGCGACGCCGGCACGGCCAGCAGCACGACGTCGTCGGCGTCGGATCCGGACCTCTTCGAAACGACCTGAGTCACGCGATGAACCCCCTTGCCCGCGACTCTACGACGTCGCCGCACGCGCCGTGGCGGCGAGTGCGTCCCCGGTGAGCCGGTAGGGCAGCCAGTCCGACTTGTGCCGCGCGCCGAGCGCGTCGTAGAAGCCGCGGGCCGGGTTCCAGTCGAGCACCGCCCACTCCAGCCGCGGGTAGCCGGACTCCACACAGATCTGCGCCAGCTTCGCCACCAGGGCCTTCCCGGCTCCGGTGCCGCGGGCGGCCGGCCGCACGTACAGATCCTCCAGATAGATGCCGTGCACGCCCTCCCACGTGGAGTACGTCCGGAACCACAGCGCCATCCCCACCGTCTCGCCGCCGGTACAGGCGACGTGGCAGAACACCGCCGGCGCCGGGGCGAAGAGCACCGCCCGCAGCTGCTCCTCCGTCAGATGGCACTCCTCGAGGGCCTTCTCGAACTCCGCGAGCTCATACACCATCCCGACGATCGCCGGCACGTCCTCGTCCGTCGCCGCACGAACTTCCACGCTCATCTATGCACCTCGTCCATGAAAAAGCCCTCCACCCCGCCGTGACGGGGTGGAGGGCACCTCTGGCAGGTCAGGCCTGCTTCGTCTCCCAGAAGATCTTCGCGATCTCATCGATCTTCGCCAGCAGCTGCTCGGCGACGGCCGGGTCGGCCGAGCCCTTCGCGCCGGACGCGCCCGCGAGCTTCGTCGCCTCGTTGAAGAGGCCGTGCAGCTGCGGGTACTTCTCGAAGTGCGGCGGCTTGAAGTAGTCGGTCCACAGCACCCACAGGTGGTGCTTGACCAGCTCGGAACGCTGCTCCTTGATCACCAGCGCCCGAGTGCGAAACTCGGGGTCACTGTTGGCCTGGTACTTCTCGCTGATTGCTTTGACGGACTCGGCCTCAATACGGGCCTGCGCCGGGTCGTAGACACCACACGGCAGGTCGCAGTGGGCGCTCACCACGGTGCGCGGGGTGAATAGCCGCGACAGTCGCATCGAACCCTCCAGGGTGATTTGCGATGATCCTCAGTTGCTGACCCTACTCCTGTCCAAACTCGGGGATTTCATGCGGCTACCGTGGTTCACGGCACTGGTGCACGGCCCGTCGATGGCACCGACGTTGCGCCATGGTGATCGGATTTTCGTTCGCCGCGTCGGGACAGCGCGGCCCGGCGACGTCGTCGTCGGGTGTTTCCGCAGCCGGCCAGGCCTCTTGGTGGTGAAGCGCGTGGCCCGGGCGGAGGCCGGCGGATGGTGGCTGACCGGCGACAACCCCTTCGGATCCGATGGTTCCGAGGTGTACGGGCCGGCCGACGTCATCGGACGTGTGACATTTCGCTGGTGGCCACAACCGGTGCGGCTGCGGCGCGGCGCAGCGTAAGGTGATGCGGATACCGGGTCACCCCCGCTGAATCGCATCATGAGCGCTTTCACCACCCATGCGCTTGGCGGAAACACCAGCATTGTCAGACGTGGCAAAGGAGCCCCCGTGTCTGCACCCGTGACCAATCACGCCCTTGAAGGGCCAGTTTTCGACCTCCATCAGGGCGGCAAGATGTCCGTCCAGTCCAGCGTCCCGCTCGCGACCCGTGAAGATCTCGCCCTGGCGTACACGCCGGGCGTCGCCCAGGTCTGCGAGGCCATCGCCGCCGACGAGGCGCTCGTCCACGAGCTGACCTGGGTCGGCCGGGCCGTCGCCGTGGTCACCGACGGCTCTGCGGTGCTCGGACTGGGCAACATCGGCCCGCGCGCCGCGATGCCGGTCATGGAGGGCAAGGCCGTCCTCTTCAAGCAGTTCGGCGGGGTGGACGCGGTGCCGATCTGCCTGGACACCCAGGACCCCGACGAGATCGTCGCGATCGTCACCGCCCTCGCACCGTCGTTCGGCGGCATCAACCTCGAAGACATCTCCGCGCCGCGGTGCTTCGAGATCGAGCGCCGCCTGGAAGCGACCCTGCCGATCCCCGTCTTCCACGACGACCAGCACGGCACCGCGATCGTCGTGCTCGCCGCGCTGCGCAACGCCGCCCGCGTCCTCGGCCGCGAGCTGCACGACCTGCGCATCGTCGTCAGCGGCGCCGGCGCGGCGGGCGTCGCCGTCACCAAGATGCTCATCAGCGGCGGCGCCGACGCCGGCGAGATCGTCGTGCTCGACTCCCGGGGCTGCCTGCACACCGGCCGCACCGACCTGAACCCGGAGAAGTCAGCGCTCGCGGCCCGTACCAACGCCGGCGGCATCACCGGTGACATCGTCAACGCGCTCCGTGGTGCCGACGTCCTCATCGGCGTCTCCGGCGGCACCATCGGCGAGGCGGCGCTGGCCGGCATGTCACCCGGCGGGGCGATCTTCGCCCTCGCGAACCCGACGCCCGAGGTGCACCCGTCGATCGCCGCGCGCTACGCGTCGGTCGTCGCCACCGGCCGCAGCGACTTCCCCAACCAGATCAACAACGTGCTCGCGTTCCCCGGCATCTTCCGCGGCGCCCTGGAAGCCGGCGCGACCCGGATCACCGACGGCATGAAGGTCGCCGCCGCGTCGGCCATCGCCTCGGTGCTGGCCGCGGACGAGCTCTCGCTGGGCACGATCGTGCCCAGCGCCCTGGACCCGCGCGTCGCCCCGGCCGTGGCCGCCGCGGTCGCCGCCGCCGCCCGCGTCGACGGTGTGTTGAGATAACCGTCATGCGTGCAGCTTTCGCGTCCAGTTTCAACGACGCCGACCCCCTCGCCGGCCTCACGGTCGGCGAGGCCCCGGCGCCTGTCCCGGGTGACGGCTGGGCCGTGGTGGACGTGCGCGCCAGCGCGCTCAACCACCACGACCTGTGGTCGCTGCGCGGCGTCGGCCTCCGCCCCGAGCAGCTGCCGATGATCCTCGGCTGCGACGCCGCGGGCATCGGCCCCGACGGTGCCGAGGTCGTCGTGTATCCGGTGGTCTTCACCCCGTCGGGCGAGGTCTCGATCCTCTCGGAGTTCTACCAGGGCACCGTCGCCGAGCAGGTCACCGTCCCCGCGTACAACCTCGTGCCGAAGCCGGCGGAGCTCACCTTCGCGGAGGTGGCCTGCCTGCCCACGGCGTGGCTCACCGCCTACCGGATGCTCACCACCAAGGGCCGCGTGGAGCCAGACCAGGCCGTCCTGGTCCAGGGCGCCGGCGGCGGCGTCGCGACCGCCGCGATCCTGCTGGCCCAGGCCCTGGGCGCCCGCGTCTACGCCACCTCCCGCGACGCCTCGAAACGCGAGCGCGTCGCCGCCCTCGGCGCCACGGCCCTGGACTCCGGCGCCCGCCTCCCCGAACGCGTCGACGTCATCATCGAGACCGTCGGAGAGGCCACCTTCGACCACTCGATGAAGTGCGCCAAACACGGCGCCCGCATCGTCGTCTCCGGCGCCACCAGCGGCCACCTCCCGAAGGTCAACCTCCGCCGCATGTTCGCCCTGCAACTGGAGATCCTGGGCACCAGCATGGGCACCCCAGAAGAGCTGTCCGCCCTGATGACCCTCCTCGCCAACACCGGCGTCCGCCCCGTGATCGACTCGATCATCCCCTTCTCCGAAGCCCGCACCGCCTTCGAAAAACTCCACTCCGGCGACGTCTTCGGCAAGATCGTCCTAGACCACACCACCTGACCCTCCCACCCACGCCGCAACCGTGGGCGTGCCCGGCCCACCCCAGGCACGCCCACCAGCGCCCGCCCGGCCCCCACCCAGCCCACACCAACCTGGCTGGAGCCCACCCCTGACCAGCGCCAGACCTGCCCTGGCTGGCCTTTGACCCGGCCGGATCTTGCTGGTCCCTGCCCTGGCTGGTGTCAGACTTGACCAGCACTGGACTTGACCCGCTGGACTTGAACTCGCTGGCCTTGACCAGGCCGGATCTCGCGGGGTCTCGGCCCTGGCTGGCGTCAGACCTGACCGGCGCTGGACTTGACCCCGCTGGACTTGATCGGCGCTGGACTTGACCCCGCTGGACTTGATCGGCGCTGGACTTGACCCCGCTGGACTTGATCGGCGCTGGGCTTGACCTCGCTGGATTGACCCGGCCGGATCTCACTGGTCTCGGCCCTGACCGGTGCCAGACCTGACTCGCGTCAGACTTAACCCGCGCTGGTCCTGAATCCGCGCTGGTCCTGAATCCGCGCTGGTCCTGAATCCGCGCTGGTCCTGAATCCGCGCTGGTCCTGAATCCGCGCTGGTCCTGAATCCGCGCTGGTCC